>USPQ01000022.1 GCA_900556625.1 uncultured Bacteroides sp.
ATGAATAAAATTCAAATTCCTTGGGAAGATCGTCCTGTCGGATGTACGGACGTTATGTGGCGTTACTCACAAAATCCAGTTATCGGACGTTATCATATTCCTTCATCCAATAGTATTTTCAATAGTGCCGTCGTTCCTTTTGAGGATGGTTTTGCAGGCGTATTCCGTTGTGATAACAAAGCTGTACAGATGAATATCTTTGCAGGTTTTAGTAAGGACGGAATTCATTGGGATATCAATCATGAACCTATTCAGTTTAAAGCCGGCAACACGGAGATGATCGAATCGGAATATAAATATGACCCCCGTGTGACGTGGATTGAAGACCGTTATTGGGTGACTTGGTGCAACGGTTATCATGGTCCTACCATTGGCATTGCTTATACTTTCGACTTTAAGGAGTTCTTCCAATGCGAAAATGCTTTCCTGCCTTTCAACCGTAACGGTGTGCTTTTCCCGCAGAAGATAGACGGTAAATATGCCATGCTGAGTCGTCCCAGTGATAACGGGCATACTCCGTTCGGTGATATATATATCAGTTATAGCCCGGATATGAAGTACTGGGGAGAACATCGTTGCGTGATGAAAGTGACTCCTTTCCCGGAAAGCGCCTGGCAGTGTACGAAGATCGGAGCCGGTTCCGTACCTTTCCTTACGGATGAAGGCTGGTTGCTGTTCTATCACGGTGTGATTACTACCTGCAACGGTTTCCGCTATGCAATGGGAGCTGCCATACTCGATAAGGATCATCCGGAAAAAGTGCTGTATCGTACCCGCGAATATCTGTTAGGTCCGGCTGCCCCGTACGAACTGCAGGGAGATGTGCCGAATGTAGTATTCCCTTGTGCCGCATTGCAGGATGGAGAACGTGTAGCTGTTTATTATGGCGCCGCCGACACTGTTGTGGGTATGGCCTTCGGATATATTAAAGAGATTATCGACTTTACTAAACGGACAAGTATCATTTAATAAAGCCATGAAACGTATTCTATTAACTTACACACTTGCTTTCGCCCTTCTTCCCGTATATGCGGGGGAGGGTGGAAGCCCCCCCGCTGATAAGAGTCTTCCGGTTGATTACGTAGATCCTTTTATCGGAACGACCAATTTCGGCACGACCAATCCCGGAGCGGTGTGTCCGAACGGAATGATGTCCGTAGTTCCTTTTAATGTGATGGGCTCTTCGGAAAACACGTATGATAAAGATGCACGATGGTGGTCTACTCCATACGAATATACCAATTGTTTCTTTACAGGATATGCTCATGTCAATCTGAGCGGAGTAGGTTGTCCGGAATTGGGGTCTTTACTTTTAATGCCCACTACCGGAGAGCTGAATGTGGATTATAAAGAATACGGAAGTAAATATAAGGATGAGCAGGCTTCACCGGGTTATTATTCCAATTATCTGACAAAATATAGCGTCAAGACAGAGGTTTCCGCTACTCCACGTACAAGTATCGCCCGTTTTACTTTTCCAAAAGGCAAAAGCCATATATTGCTGAATTTAGGAGAGGGACTGACGAACGAAAGTGGTGCTATGCTCCGCCGTGTCAGTGATTGCGAGGTGGAAGGCATGAAACTGCTCGGTACGTTCTGTTATAATCCTCAAGCTGTTTTCCCTATTTACTTTGTGATGCGGGTTAAAAAAGTCCCTTCTGCAACCGGCTACTGGAAGAAGCAACGTCCGATGACGGGTGTGGAAGCCGAATGGGATGCGGATCAGGGAAAGTATAAACTCTATACCCGCTATGGAAAAGAAATAGCCGGTGATGATATCGGGACTTATTTTTCTTTTGAAACGGAAGAGGGAGAACAGGTGGAAGTGCAGATGGGAGTTTCCTTTGTGAGCATTGAAAATGCCCGGTTGAACCTGAACCGTGAACAGGAAGGAAAGAATTTTGAGCAGATTCTTGCCGAAGCGCATGCTAAATGGAATGACGACTTGTCACGTATCACTGTAGAGGGCGGAACGGATGCGCAGAAGACTGTGTTTTATACGGCACTCTATCATCTGCTGATTCATCCTAATATCTTGCAGGATGTCAACGGAGAATATCCGGCAATGGAAAGCGATAAGATTATGACGACAAAGGGAGACCGCTATACGGTATTTTCTCTTTGGGATACGTATCGCAATGTTCACCAATTGTTGACACTGGTTTATCCGGAACGCCAGATGGAGATGGTACGCACCATGTTGGATATGTATCGTGAACATGGGTGGTTGCCGAAATGGGAATTGTATGGGAGAGAGACATTGACAATGGAAGGCGACCCAAGCATTCCGGTGATTGTAGATACATGGATGAAGGGTTTGCGTGACTTTGATGTGGAGCTGGCATACGAAGCAATGTACAAATCGGCTACACTGCCGGGAGCGGACAATCTGATGCGTCCTGACAATGACGATTATCTGTCGAAAGGATACGTGCCCCTCCGCGAACAGTATGACAATTCGGTATCTCACGCTTTGGAGTATTATATTGCAGATTTTGCACTTTCCCGTTTTGCAGAGGCTTTGGGTAAGAAAAAGGATGCGGAACTGTTCTATAAGCGGTCTTTAGGGTATAAACATTATTATAGCAAGGAGTTCGGAACGTTCCGTCCGATATTGCCTGACGGTACTTTTTATAGTCCGTTTAATCCGAGACAGGGAGAGAACTTCGAGCCGAATCCCGGTTTTCATGAAGGCAGCTCCTGGAATTATACATTTTATGTGCCGCATGATGTATATGGACTGGCAAAGTTGATGGGGGGCAAGAAACGTTTCATTGACAAGTTGCAGATGGTGTTTGATGAAGGACTTTATGATCCTGCCAACGAACCGGATATTGCATATCCTTATTTGTTCTCTTATTTTAAAGGAGAGGAATGGCGCACGCAGAAAGAAACGCAACGGTTGTTGGATAAGTATTTTACAACGAAGCCGGATGGTATCCCCGGAAATGATGATACGGGAACGATGTCTTCATGGGCTATTTTCAATATGATAGGTTTCTATCCGGATTGTCCGGGATTGCCGGAATATACATTGACGGCTCCGGTATTCGACAAGGTGACTATTCGCCTGGATCCGAAATGGTATAAAGAAAAGGAATTAGTGATTGAAAGTAATCGCGCCCAACCGGGAACTCTTTATATCAATAAGGTGTTACTGAATGGAAAGAAGTTCAATAAATATCGTATCACACATGATGAACTTGTTCATGGTCAACATATATATTTTGATTTGAAATGACGCACAGTGTTTCATAGGTATCGTTTTTGGGTTGACAGGGCTGTCGGACATTTCAGGGTCCGGCAGCCCATTTTTCTTCTCATTCTTTTCTCTTCTTCTCTCTTTCCTTCTTTTATTTTCTTCTTTGTGTTATAAGCGATTACAAAATTCTCTTTCATTCGTCTAGTACATAAATCGTGTATAAAATAGAATGATAATGAAAAGGAATTTGTTGAAGTGTATCCTATGGGTATTACTGCTTGCCGGATGTTTCCCTCTATTGGCCGTTGCCGGAGCGCAACAAAAAGAACAGCGTTATAAGATTGCCGTATGCGACTGGATGATTCTGAAACGTCAGAAAATCGGTTCTTTTCAATTGGTGCATGAATTGAAAGGGGATGGTGTGGAACTGGATATGGGTGGTCTTGGCAAAAGAGAAAGATTTGATAATAAGCTCCGTGAACCTCATTTCCAGCAACTGTTTCGGGAAACTGCACAGAAATTCCAAGTAGAAGTTTCATCTATTGCCATGTCCGGATTTTACGGGCAGTCTTTTTTAGAACGGACTAATTACAAAGAATTGGTCCGGGAATGTTTGGATGCCATGCAAGTGATGGGGGCTAAGGTCGCTTTTCTTCCATTAGGAGGTATTAAGGCCGGATGGGAGAATGAGCCGGAACTTAGAATGGCAGTAGTAAAACGTTTGAAAGAGGTAGGAGATATGGCAGCTTCCGAAGGTCTGGTCATCGGTATAGAAACTCAGCTTGATGCAAAAGGGGAGGTGGAACTGCTGAAAGAGATAAATTCTCCCGGTATCAAGATCTATTTCAAATTTCAGAATGCATTGGAGAATGGACGGGATTTGTGCAAAGAGCTTAAGATTCTGGGGAAAAAGAGAATTTGTCAGATTCATTGCACAGATACGGACGGAGTTACCCTGCCGTTCAACAAGCGGCTGGACATGAATAAGGTAAAAAAGACGCTCGATAAGATGGGATGGAGCGGATGGCTGGTCGTGGAACGCTCGCGAGATAAGGAGGATGTAAGGAATGTGAGGAAGAATTATGGAACGAATATCGAGTACTTAAAGAAGGTGTTTCAAGAGTGATAGGGTTGGGGAGATGTGTAGTCCTTAGTTTGAATGAAAAGATTTTTTCATTTTACTCTTTTTAAGTGATTACAACTTTCTTAGTTATACGTCTTAATATTGAATATATTATATATTAATTTAAATATTTTACGTGATGAAAAACAATTTAAAATTCTTGCGTAGGAAGAGTATAGGCATGGCTTTAATTGGGGTGCTGACTTTTTTTACAGCTTGTGACAAAGGGATTGATGCCGATGAAGTTTTTGTCCCGAATGTAACAAACTCGACTTTGGAGTCACCTAAGGCTGATGATGTTACGATAACACTATCTCCGGATGGGACTAAACTAGTAGTAGCATGGCCGGTAGTAGACGGTGCCGGTGGCTATGAATTTACACTTTACAATGTGGATAATAATGAAAATCCGATTGTGGTAGGTATTGAAAAGGAAATAGTAGATGGTTGCAGTGTGAGCAGAATAGTAGAGTCGGATACTCAATATAAGGCTGTGATTCGTACTTTAGGCAATGCCAAATATAACAATAAAGAGGCTGAAGTTGCATCTGAAGTACCTTACTCCACTTTAGCACTTTCTGATGCCACTATAGAGAGCGGTAGCATTAACGAATGGTTGAAAGCCAATCCTATTCCTGAGGATAAGATCGGTCAGGAGTATACTATCGACCTCGTGGGCGGACAGGAATATACACTGGACGATGTTATTGATTTTGCTGATCAGCAGGTTACTATTCGTGGTAGCAAAGTTAATCATGCCAAAATCAAGATGACCGGCAATGCGTCGTTTCTTACGAACAATGGTTTCAAACTGAAGTTTGCAGATATTGATTGTAAGAATTTAGAGAGTGAGACGTTGTTGGGCACCAGCACTACTCCTGATGAAGGATCGCAGGTGGCGACAGGAGAATATGTTGTAAGCAATCCTATTATGCTGCAAGGATGCAATGTGACCGGTTTGAATCGTTATTTGTTTTATGATATGAATAAGGTAAAGTATTGTATCGATTATTTGGGTTTCAGTGATTGTAATATTCAGGTGCAGCAAAATGATATATTGGTACGTGCAGCTAAGAGCTCTATTATCCGTATGGATATAGTAAAATCTACCTTGTGGAGTACACAGCAAGCCGGTAAGCATTTTATGCAAATCAGCGGTCAACGTCCCAATAAAATATCCGGTCGCACGGGTGCCGAGTTTAATTTCCTCAATACTACATTCTATAATATAGCTTACAGTAAGGATTTTGTTAATTGGAATTATTATCGCGGACAATCTTGCGTATTTTTGAATTTCCAGAATACCCTTTTTGTAGATTGCGGTAATAATGATATTACTAACAAGATGCAGGGTAATGCTAACATGAAGCATGATTACAAGAATAATGCTTATTGGTATAATAATGCGGAAGGTAAGGATAAATACGATACTACAGCTACCTTTAGCGATCCTCAGATGAAAAATCCGAAGAAAGGCGACTTTACTTTGAGTAGTACTGAACACATAGCCAAGCGAATTGGTGATCCCCGTTGGCTTCCTGAAGAAATAGTAGAATAATGACTCATATTAGAATTTATACTAATGAATAAAAAACAATTTATAAAAAGACTGTGTTTGGGCGCAATGCTTTCGATAGCTACGTTTACAGTTTTTGCGCAGGAGCGTGTGGTAAAAGGACAAGTAGTCGATGAAACCGGTGAGCCGGTAATGGGTGCCACAGTTGTGGTGGAAGGTTCGACTAGCAATGGTGTGATTACCGATATTGATGGAAACTATACTATTACGATATCGGGTAAAAAGAATCTGGTGATTTCATTCATCGGATATACTACGCAGGTTATCAGCGATTTGAGCCAAAAGAAAATAGTACTGAAAGAGGATGCCCAACAGCTCGACGAGGTGGTAGTAGTAGGGTATGGTGTGCAGAAGAAAGCTCATCTGACAGGTGCTATTGCTACTGTGACTATGGATGATATTCAGGATTTGTCGGACTCGGGGCTGGCTTCTTCACTGAGCGGTATGGTTAATGGTATGAGCGTGAGTGGCGGACAAAGCCGTCCGGGCGAGAATGCTAAAATCTATATACGTGATACAAACTCATTTGGTGAAGTGGGTAGCACGGCGCAAGAGCCTTTGTATGTAATAGACGGTTACATCTATCCCGATGATATCAAGGTAGGTAACACACGTGAAAATCTAGGTGCGCAAGCATTCAATAATCTCGATCCTTCGGTTATTGAAAGTATCTCTGTATTGAAAGATGCGGCAGCTGCTGTTTATGGTGCGCGTGCGGCTAATGGTGTAATTTTGGTAACTACTAAAAAGGGTAAAGCCGGTGCTCCTCAAATTTCTTATAGTGGCAGCTTTGGATTTACCGATGAACTTTCGCGTCCTAAGATGTTGAGCGCCTATGATTACGGACGACTTTATAACACTTGGGCAGCCGGTGATCCTGCCAATACTTCGCTTAACCTGAAGACTGATCTCTATCAAGCAGATGAACTGGAAGCTATGAAAGGGCTGAATTTCGACTTGCTCGACAAATATTGGAAGACCGGTTTCACTCAGAAACATAGCGTTAATATCAGTGGCGGTTCAGAAAAAGCCAATTACTTTGCCGGTGTTTCGTATTTTGACCAAGACGGTAACTTAGGTGACCTCGAGTACAATCGTTGGAACTATCGTGCCGGTGTAGATGTAAAGATTAGCAAGTGGGTGAAAGCGAATCTTACTGTATCGGGTGATTATGGCAAGAAGAACAAACCGAATGTAAAAGTGGGCGGTTCGAGCGATGAAAAAGACTACAACCTGTTACTCACTCGTCCGACTTATATTCCCGAAACCGTGAACGGATTGCCTATCTCGGCTTTGGGTATCACCAACTCCGTACAAAATGATGACCAGACTTATTCTTTCTCAGTGCTTCAGAACAACGGTGACTATAATCGTAGCATGAATTCGAATATGACTGTTAACGGTAGTTTGAGCTTAGATATGGGATTTGTAAAAGTCTTGAAAGGCTTGGAACTGAAATTTAATTATGGCAAGAGTATCAGTACTGATAAGAATAATCAATACGGATCCAGCTATTCTATCTATCGCATGGTCAATCGTACCGGTAGCGGTAACCACCTCTATACTCCTGTGGATGGTCAGGATTATAATGACTTTTTGGCGGAAGATAATTTTATTCTCTCTACAATTGCTAATGGAAGCCCTTCTTACTTGCAACGTAGCACTACTCGTTCGGACAGTTATCAGATGAACTTTACCATGAACTACTCTCGCTCTTTCGGTGAGCATACCGTAGGTGGCTTATTCTCTATCGAACGTTCGGAGGCTGAAAGTGAATATCTTATGGGAAAGGTGAATGAGCCTTATGAATTTACTACCGGACAGTCCAATTCGGCTACCGGTGACAAAAATACTGTATTCTCCCGTTCTGAGTCTGGCTCCTTGTCATACATCGGTCGTGTGAACTATGCTTATCAGGATAAGTATTTGGCGGAGGTACTGTTCCGTAGTGACTCTTCTACCAAGTTCGCTCCTGAAAACTATTGGGGATTTTTTCCTTCCATGTCTTTGGGTTGGATTGTGTCACAAGAGAAATTCATGCGCCTAAAGTGGGTAGAATATCTGAAAATTCGCGGTTCATTCGGTTTGACCGGTCGTGACAATACCGCTCCTTGGCAGTGGATGCAGATTTACTCTACCGAGTCGGGCAAGGGTCCTGTATTTGGTACTACCGGTAATATTAATGCTTCGAAGCCCATCTCTATTAACAAATATAATTCAGCGGTAAACCGTGATGTGCATTGGGACAAGTCGTATAAAGCAAACTTTGGTATTGATTTTACTACACTTAACAGCCGATTGGCTTTCAATGTAGACGCTTATTATACTTGGAATAGAGAAATGTTGATGAATATCGAACAGACTGTTCCTACTACTGTCGGTACACAATCGGCCGCTGTCAATCTGGGTGAGATGGACAACTATGGTATTGAAATCTCGGCAACTTGGCGCGACCGCATCGGCAAGGATTTCAAATATAAAATCGGTATCAATACCGGTTATAGCGATAACAAAGTACTGATGATGGACTTTGAAGAAGAATATCTATATCGTCAAATCACTAAGGGAGACCGTTCCGACATCGGTACTTGGGGAATGCAATGTATGGGTATGTTCCGTAGCTTCCAGGATATCGAAGAATACTTCAATACATATCATATTACCGATTATATGGGGTTGACTAAAGACGAAGTTCGTCCGGGTATGTTGATTTATAAAGATGTGCGTGGAGCCCAGCAACCTGATGGTACTTATGCAACTCCTGATGGTATAGTAGATAAAGATAATGACCAAGTGCATCTCTCTAACCGTAGCAATCCTTGGGGATTCACTACCAACCTTAGTGCTGAATGGAAAGGGATCTCAATCGCAGCTCAGCTTAGTGCTAGTTGGGGAGGCTATAGTATCATTCCCGGTCAGGCATTGAAACCCGGCAAAAGCATCGAGTACACCAATATGCCTTCGTTCTGGAAGCCCGACAATGTATATGTGTACAATGATATTTATGATGCTTTCGGCAATTTGCTAATGCCTCAAAACAGAGAAGGCTCACTACCTAACTTGAAATATTCAGATATAAATGCTGTCACTTCTTCTTTTTGGAGAGTCAATGGCACACGTGTAAGTTTGAATCGTATCACTTTGGCTTATGCATTGCCCAAGCATTGGATAAAGAAGGTCGGTTTGAGTAGCTGCCGTTTCAATATCACAGGTCAGAACTTGCTGAGTCTCTACAATCCTTATCCAGACCACTTTATGGATCCTCAATGTAGCTACGGTTCATATCCTCGACTGAGAAAGTTCACTATTGGTGTGAATGTAGGTTTCTAAGTTTTATAATGCTAAATGAAAAGAAAAGAATGAAAAGAATAATATTTAGCGCTGCATTAATGGCAGCATTAGGTCTCTCTTCTTGCAGCGACCAGTTCCTGGAGGATAAGCAGAATTTTGATAATGTAACTAGTGAAGTATACAACGACTATGCAGGTGCTAGTGGCCGTGTACTCGACCTTTATTGGTGGATTTTACCTGATCCCAATTCGGATGCAAATTGGAAGTACCCGTGTACCGGTAAAGCTGATGGGATTTCTAAATCAACCGAAGAGTATAGTGGATTTGGTTTATTTGTAAATCCACAGGCTGAGCTCTCGGTTTTGGGTAGTAACAAAGTACCCGATTATTTTCATAATCAGAGTAACAACATCCGTGAGTCGGTATGGGGGCGAATCCGCAATTGCAATGATGTGATTGCCGGCATCAGTGGCAGCAGCCTTACCGAAGAACAAAAAAACGAACTGTTAGGTCAGGCGTATTTCCTGCGTGCATGGTGCTATTATAGTATGGTAAAGTGGTATGGTGGTGTGCCTATAGTCACTAAGGTACAAGATCCTGTTGAAAGTTCTTTCGTTCCTCGCTCTACAACGAAGGCATGCATTGAATTTATTTGCAATGATTTAGATATCGCTGCCGATATGTTACGTGCAAAGACCACCAATGGTGGATGGAATGGCGACAACTACGGTCGTGTTACTACTGCTTCGGCTATGGCGTTAAAGGGGCGTGTGTTACTGTTGTGGGCAAGTCCGCTTTTCAATCGTGCCAACGATGAGAGTCGTTGGGCTGCTGCTTACGAATATATCAAAGAATCTATCAAAGATATCAATGCTTGCGGTAACCATCTTTATACTACAGGCAATAATATCAATGGTTCGGACTTTGCCAAGATGTTTACTGTTATTCAGAATCCGGAGATGGTATTTGGTACCTTGCACAATATGAAGCAAGACGATGATACAAAGAAGAATAATAACTGGGAACGTTTCATCCGACCGAAGAATACCACAGGACAGGGTTTAGAGGCATCGGCTATGTTTGTAGATATGTTCCCCATGAAGGATGGTAAACGTCCGCGCGGTTTGAATACCTATAAAAAGCTGAATGAGAGCGAAGACGAGGCGAATATAAAAGACTATCCTTTCATGAATCGTGATCCGCGTTTTTACCGTACCTTTGCCATGCCTGGTTTCCGTTGGGCTTACACAGGCGATCCTGTTCCGGCGGATGCGTTCAACCCCAGCTATAACAGTGGTAAGGATTATGTATTGTGGAACTATGTGTGGTATGCCGATCCGGAAGATGTGAATGATCCGGAAAGTGGTAACGCTTATGGCGCTGATAATCTGTTGAAAAATAGAAAGGGTGTATATGTACGAAAACGTAGTAACGATGGTGACATTTCTGAGCCCCTTTATTCATTTAATGCTACTTATGATAATGGTGGTTTTGCATATTCTGCAGCTCCTTGGATGGAAATTCGTTATGCGGAAGTATTGCTCAACTACGCCGAAGCCGCTTGCGGTGCAGGGCACATGGGTGAAGCGGTAGAGCAACTGAAACTGATTCGTCAGCGTGTCGGTTACTCAGGCGATTGTGGCTTGCAGGAAAACCTTTCTACCGATCAGGCTGCTTGTATGTCCGCCGTACTCTATGAACGTCAGATTGAGCTGGCTTACGAAGGCAAACGTTTTGATGATCTTCGTCGTTGGATGCTTTTTGATGGTGGTACGGATAAAGTAGATGGTGCGCCGGCATCATGGACGCTTACCGGTTGGGGTGGTAACACTTGCACATGGCTCGGTTTTACCGAACTCAATAAAAATCAGCGTCGTGATAATATGGAGTTCCGTCTTAATGATACTAAGTATGGTGTAGGTGGTACTACCGGTGATACAGATAGTGATCCCTTGTTGAAAGCAGGTGTAGAACGTCCGAAAGGTATCGACTTCCGTAAAGAAATCAGCGATGAAGAAGGAAACCAATTAACTCAACTTCAAGAATTTTACAACGAACATTTTGTTCGTAAGGAGAAGAAAGGTGACGCTTATGCAACAAACAAAGACCCCTTATATATAAAGTTCTTGCCTCGCTACTACTTTCTCGGTTTCAGTCAAAGTGCTTTAAATAATTGTAAAGGTATTGAGCAATGTATTGGTTGGGAAGATTCGAACAACGGAGGTAGTAACGGAACATTTGATCCGTTAGCCGAGTAATAGTTTCTCTACTTCTTTTTTTGAAGTGACATAAACGAGAAAGTCACCATTTCCTATCATCTTTCAAAAGAAAGACTTAGGAAGTGGTGACTTTCTCATTTACGCACCAAATAAAACAAAACCATATGAAAATGCTAGAATCAGTAGTAACTGATAAAAACTATTTGATTAATTACAAACAAGAATATACAGGAATAAGATGGAAGAGATTGTTAGGCGTTATCCGATAGGCAATCCGTTTAGTTTGTTCAATGCTTTTGTCGGCAAAAATTATGAAAACTTCTGGTTCTCTACAGGTACACCCACCTTTTTGATAGAACTATTAAAACAAAGTCAATTTGATATTCGTGAATTGGATAATACGACAGCAACTGCGGAACAGTTCGATGCACCTACCAACGTTATTACTGACCCCATTCCTGTACTCTATCAAAGTGCTTATTTGACTATCAAAGGATATGATCCTGATTTTGAACTTTATACACTTGCATACCCTAATAAAGAAGTTCGTAAAGGCTTTATCGAATCGCTTATGCCAGCTTATGTACATTTGCCAGCCCGTGAGAATACTTTTTATGTGGTGTCTTTTATCAAAGACCTGCGTGTCGGGAATATAGGTAGCTGTTTGGAACGTATGAGAAGTTTCTTTGCTTCTATACCCAATCAGAACAATAAGGAGGAAAAACATTATCAGACTATTTTCTATTTGTTGTTCCGTTTAATGGGGCAGAATGTGGATGTGGAAGTGAATACTGCTATAGGACGGGCGGATGCGGTTGTAAAGATGCAGAATGCCATTTTATGTTTTCGAATTTAAAGTGGACGATACGCCGGATGATGCTTTTGCACAGATAAACAGTAAGGATATAGTATTTCATATCAGGCAGATCATCGGGCGGTTGTTAATATTGGTGTAAATTTCGATAGCACTACACGGACCATTGGAGGTTGGAAAATAGTTTCTGCCCCCACATCTAATAAAAAATCACCATTACTGATTACAAATCTTTTTCTTTTTCGTCTTATTATTGTATTTTTGAATTAACAACTTCACAAAACCCAATAAAAAATGAAGAAGAAATATGTACTTTTAGCAGCTTTTGCTGCGGCAATGTTGACTCCGAGCGTTGTATGGGCACAATACCCACAGATAACAGACGAAGCCAAAGAAAATTATAAAAAGATGATGACTGAAGAACGGAAGCGTTCTGATGAAGCATGGGCAAAAGCGTTGCCAATCGTTCTGAAAGAAGCCAAAGAAGGTCGTCCGTATATACCTTGGGCCGGTCGTCCGTATGATTTGCCCCAAGCTGATATTCCTGCATTTCCTGGTGCAGAAGGTGGTGGAATGTATAGCTTCGGTGGCCGTGGAGGTAAAGTGATTACCGTTACCAATCTGAATGACCGTGGTCCCGGTTCTTTCCGTGAGGCTTGTGAAACAGGAGGTGCACGCATTATCGTATTTAATGTTGCAGGTATCATTCGTTTGGAATCTCCGATCATTGTACGCGCTCCTTATGTAACTATCGCCGGACAGACAGCTCCGGGAGATGGTGTCTGCATTGCCGGAGAATCATTCTGGGTAGATACGCATGATGTGGTTGTACGTCATATGCGTTTCCGTCGCGGTGAGACAAAGGTCTGGCATCGTGATGACTCTTTTGGAGGAAATCCGGTAGGAAATATTATGATTGACCACTGTTCATGTACTTGGGGGTTGGATGAAAATATATCTTTCTATCGTCATATGTATGATCCTAGCGAAGGACAGTATGAAAGCAAAGATCTGAAACTCCCTACTGTAAATGTAACTATTCAGAATACTATTTCCGCAAAAGCATTGGATACTTATAACCATGCATTCGGAAGTACGTTGGGAGGAGAAAACTGTGCGTTTGCCCGTAATCTGTGGGCTAGCAACTCAGGCCGTAACCCTTCTATCGGTTGGAACGGTATATTCAATTTCGTTAATAATATAGTGTTCAACTGGGTACACCGTTCTTCCGATGGAGGTGATTATACAGCGATGTTCAATATGATTAATAACTACTACAAGCCGGGACCTGCCACACCTAAAGATTCCAATGTAGGACACCGTATCTTAAAACCGGAAGCCGGACGTAGCAAGCTGGATCATAAAGTATACGGACGGGTATATGCCGACGGAAATATCATGGAAGGTTATCCCGAGATTACAAAAGATAACTGGAACGGCGGTATTCAGATTGAGACTCAGCCGAATACCGACGGATATACAGAGTATATGAGAAGCTACCAACCGTTCGAAATGCCATATATTAATATTATGAGTGCAAAGGACGCATACGATTATGTATTGAAACATGTAGGTGCAAATATCCCTTGCCGTGACATTGTAGACGAACGCGTTATCGAAGAAGTAAGAACCGGTATTCCTTATTACGAAAAGAAACTTCCGAAAGATGCATACGGTGATTTGACAGGATTGGCTCCAAAGTCAATGGGTGAAGACGGACAGTTTAAATATCGCCGTCTGCCGAAAGATTCATACAAACAAGGAATCATCACAGATATTCGCCAGATGGGCGGTTATCCCGAATACAAAGGTACTCCATACGTAGATACAGATGGCGACGGTATGCCGGATGAGTGGGAAAAAGCGAATGGATTGAATCCGAACGATCCGAGTGACGCCAATAAGGACTGTACCGGTGACGGATACACTAATATCGAAAAGTATATCAATGGTATCAGCACTAAGCACAAAGTAGATTGGAGAGACTTGAAAAACAACTATGATACTTTGGAGGAAAAAGGGAAGTTAATGTAAATGATGAAGTTAACGTAAACTAAGGTGCTGAAATGTCATTATTATACTAAAAAATAATATCAATGAAAAAGATACTGATAATTTCTCTGTTACTGCTCTCTACTTGGATGTCCGCCGGAGCAGTTGACCTGAACAAAGAGAACCGTGATCCGAAATATGTGGAGTCTATTGTCAACCGTTCTCAGAAGATTGTAGATAAGTTGGGACTCACAGATAAACAGGTTGCTGAGGATGTCCGGAATATCATTGCCAACCGTTATTTCGAATTGAACGATATTTATGAGATACGCGATGCGAAAGTCAAGAAGGTAAAAGAATCCGGATTGACGGGTGAGGCTAAGAATGAAGCATTGAAAGCAGCCGAGAATGAAAAAGATGCGGCTTTATACCGTTCCCATTTCGCATTTCCCGCCAATTTATCTCTTTTCCTTGACGAGAAGCAGATAGAAGCGGTGAAGGACGGAATGACTTACGGGGTTGTGAAGGTGACCTACGATTCTCACCTCGACATGATTCCGACACTTAAAGAAGAAGAAAAAGCGCAAATATACGCTTGGTTGGTGGAAGCTCGTGAATTTGCTTTGGACGCTGAAAATTCAAATAAAAAACACGCTGCTTTTGGAAAATATAAAGGACGTATCAATAATTATCTGGCTAAACGCGGGTATGACTTGAAAAAAGAACGTGAAGAATGGTACAAACGTGTGAAAGCACGTGGAGGATCCTTATAAGATTCTCTTCCCATAATAAAAATGGTTAGTTTGTTTGATGACGGAAAGGGTGGCTCGGAGAGTCGCCCTTTTATCGTATATAAAATTCAATCGGAAGATGAAGATTCTTCGTTTATATTTGAGTACAAATTAGTCCTTTTATCGTCTCCTTTGTATAAAGGATACAATTTATAGATTATAATAGCAATGAAAAGGTTAAAAGATACATTAGCGGCAATAGGTATTTTATTTTTTGTTTCTTGCGGAGGAAGCAAGGACTATTATATGTTTACTTCGTTTCATGAACCTGCTGATGAGGGCTTAAGATATTTATATAGTGAAGACGGAATGCATTGGGACAGTATTCCCGGTATCTGGCTGAAGCCCGAATTAGGACAACATCAACTGTTGCGGGACCCTTCGATGGTACGTACTCCCGACGGAACTTTTCATCTGGTCTGGACGACAAGCTGGAAAGGCGATCTAGGGTTCGGCTATGCAAACTCCAAAGACCTGATTCATTGGTCAAAGCAACAGATGATACCTGTCATGACAGAAGAACCGACCACGGTCAATGTATGGGCTCCGGAGATTTTCTATGATGAAGATAGTGAACAGTTCATGGTAGTATGGGCTTCTTGCATTCCCGGCCGTTTTGAGAGAGGAATAGAAGAGGAAAACAATAATCATCGTTTGTATTATATCACTACGAAAGACTTTAAGACTATTTCTAAAGCGAAAGTCTTGTATGATCCGGGATTCAGTTCGATTGATGCAGTCCTTGTAAAACGGGATAAGAACGACTATGTGATGGTACTTAAGGATAATACCCGCCCGGAACGCAATCTGAAAATCGCTTTTGCCGATTCCCTGACAGGACCTTACTCACCTGCGTCGCAACCATTTACCGAATCGTTTGTAGAAGGTCCTACTGTAGAAAAGATAGGAGAGGAGTATCTTGTTTACTTTGATGTCTATCAGAAAAAGATATACGGTGCTATGCGCACAAAAGATTTTATAAATTTTACCGATGTGACGAGTGAAGTAAGTGTACCTGCCGGACATAAACACGGAACAATATTCAAAGCTCCCGAATCGGTAGTAAAAGCGTTGTTGACACATACCCGCCTTAATCACTAATCATTCACCGATAATCACTAAATAACATGAATAACTCTACAAAGATTCTCTTTGCATTGGCTGCCGGATGGTTGACATCTACGGTTGCAGCGCAAGACAGAATTCATTACACAGGAACAGAATTATCGAACCCTACTTATCACGACGGACAGTTGTCGCCGGTGGTAGGAGTGCATAATATCCAATTGGTACGCGCCAACCGGGAACATCCCGATCCGTCGAACGGCAATGGATGGACATATAACCATCAACCGATGTTGGCCTATTGGAACGGCCAGTTTTATTATCAATATCTGGCTGATCCTTCGGACGAACATGTACCGCCTTCCCAAACATTTCTGATGACATCAAAGGATGGCTATCAATGGACGAACCCGGAAATAGTATTTCCGCCTTATAAAGTTCCGGACGGATATACCAAGGAATCTCGTCCGGGTATGCAAGCCAAAGATCTGATTGCTATTATGCACCAACGTGTAGGTTTCTATGTCTCCAAGTCCGGCCGATTAATAACAATGGGAAATTACGGAGTTGCCTTAGATAAGAAAGACGATCCGAACGATGGAAACGGTATCGGTCGGGTAGTACGCGAAATAAAAAAGGACGGTTCGTTCGGTCCTATTTATTTTATTTATTACAATCACGGATTTAACGAGAAGAACACCGATTATCCGTATTTCAAGAAAAGTAAAGACCGCGAGTTTGTGAAAGCCTGCCAAGAGATTCTTGACAATCCGCTGTATATGATGCAATGGGTAGAAGAGGCAGACCGTGAAGATCCTATTATCCCCTTAAAGAAAGGATATAAGGCATTTAACTGTTACACACTTCCCGACGGAAGAATTGCCAGCCTTTGGAAGCACGCGCTCACTTCTATCAGCGAAGACGGAGGATATACTTGGGAACAACCGGTACTCCGTGCTAAGGGATTTGTCAATAGTAATGCGAAAATCTGGGGACAACGTTTGAGTGACGGCACATACGCGACGGTATATAATCCTTCGGAATTCCGTTGGCCGTTGGCTATCTCATTGAGTAAGGACGGACTGGAATATACAACGCTGAATCTGGTGCATGGCGAAATCACGCCGATGCGTTACGGTGGTAATTATAAATCATACGGTCCTCAGTATCCTCGTGGCATACAGGAGGGGAACGGGATACCTGCAGATGGAGATTTATGGGTTTCTTATAGTGTGAACAAGGAAGATATGTGGATCTCCCGCATTCCTGTGCCGGTGGAACTCAATGCTTCTGCACATGCCAACGATGACTTTTCAAAATCGAAAGCAATATCGGAATTGACTGATTGGAATATTTACTCTCCGGTTTGGGCTTCGGTTTCCCTGGATGGACAATGGCTGAAACTGCAAGATAAAGATCCTTTTGACTATGCAAAAGTGGAACGGAAAATTCCTGCTTCTAAAGAATTGAATGTCTCCTTTGATTTGCAAGCCGGACAGAATGATAAAGGTACGCTTCAGATTGAATTTCTGGATGAGAATGGAATTGCCTGCTCCCGTTTGGAACTGACACAGGATGGTGTTTTTCGTGCAAAAGGTGGTTCCCGGTTTGCGAATATGATGAAGTATGAAGCAGGAAAAACCTATCATGTAGAAGCTGTTCTTTCAACGGCTGACCGTAATATTCAAGTATATGTAGATGGCAAGAGGGTAGGGCTGAGGATGTTCTATGCTCCGGTGGCAAGTATCGAAAGAATAGCTTTCCGTACAGGCATGCCACGTACATTCCCGACAGTGGATACTCCGGCCGACCAGACATACGATTTGCCCGGTGCCGGTGAACAGGAGCCGATGGCCGAATATCGTATAGCTAATGTAAAAACGTCTTCCACAGACAAGGATGCATCTTCCGCTTTCTTGAAGTATAAGGATTTCAGCCATTATGCGGATTATTTTAATGGAATGGAAGATGAGAATATCGTTCAAGCGATTCCTAACGCAAAAGCTTCGGAATGGATGGAAGACAACATTCCTTTGTTTGAATGCCCGCAACGTAATTTTGAAGAGATGTATTATTATCGTTGGTGGTCGTTGCGCAAGCATATCAAGGAAACTCCGGTTGGATACGGTATGACGGAATTTCTGGTTCAGCGTTCTTATTCGGATAAATATAACCTGATTGCCTGTGCAATCGGACATCATATTTACGAAAGCCGTTGGCTACGTGATCCAAAATACCTGGATCAGATTATTCATACTTGGTATCGCGGTAATGATGGAGGACCGATGAAGAAAATGAATAAGTTCAGTTCATGGAACGCAGATGCTGTTTTGGCTCGTTACATGGTAGATGGTGATAAGGACTATCTGCTGGATATGAAGAAAGATCTGGAAACCGAATATCAGCGTTGGGAACGTACAAACCGTTTGAAGAACGGATTGTATTGGCAGGGTGACGTACAGGATGGTATGGAAGAATCAATCAGTGGCGGACGGAGGAAGAAATATGCCCGGCCGACAATCAATAGTTATATGTATGGCAATGCCAAAGCACTTTCATGTATAGGAATTCTTTCCGGTGATGAGGGGATGGCTATGAAATATGGCATGAGAGCAGATACTCTGAAAAATCTGGTAGAAAATGAATTGTGGAATACACGTCATCAGTTTTTTGAAACGATGCGTACGGACTCTTCTGCGAACGTGCGTGAAGCAATCGGATATATTCCCTGGTATTTCAACCTGCCGGATACCACCCAAAAGTATGAAATTGCCTGGAAAGAAATTATGGATGAAAAAGGCTTCTCTGCTCCTTATGGACTGACAACCGCAGAACGCCGTCATCCGGAATTCCGTACACGTGGAGTAGGCAAGTGTGAGTGGGACGGTGCTATCTGGCCGTTTGCTTCTGCACAGACATTGACAGCAATGGCTAACTTTATGAATAATTATCCGCAGACTGTATTGTCTGACAGTGTATATTTCCGTCAGATGGAATTGTATGTGGAATCACAGTATCATCGTGGTCGTCCCTATATCGGTGAATATTTGGATGAGGTGACCGGTTATTGGCTGAAAGGAGATCAGGAACGTAGCCGTTATTATAACCATTCCACTTTCAACGACCTGATAATTACAGGACTGATCGGACTTCGTCCACGTTTGGATAATACGATTGAAGTGAACCCCTTAATTCCTGCCGACAAGTGGGATTGGTTCTGCCTGGATAATGTATTATATCATGGCCATAATCTGACGATTCTTTGGGATAAGAATGGTGATCGTTATCATTGCGGAAAAGGATTACGCATTTTTGTGGATGGTAAGGAAGTAGGACAGGCGGATACATTGACAAGAATCGTTTGTGAAAATGCACTCAAATGATAAGTTCACCACAGAGGATACGGAGGACGCAGAGTTCTTCTCTCTCTTTCCGTAAGTAAAACAGAGCGACAAATACGATTATAAATACGTGAGACTCGGTGTTACTTATAGTGAATAAAAAAGATTAAACCTCTGTGTCCTCCGTGTCCTCTGTGGTGAACTTACCATTTATCGAACGAATAAAAGATACTTGAAAAATGAAATTCAAAAAGATTCTTCTTTCATTGCTAATTTGTTTGTCTTGTTTTGTACAGGCAAAGAATATAACCATCAGTCGTCTTACCTGTGAGATGCAGGAGGGACTGGTAGTGGTCGAAGGTTCACCCCGTTTGGGCTGGGTGATGGAATCGCCGGAAAATGGGACACGACAATCTGCCTATGAGATTGATATTCGGGAAGCTTTTACAGGGCGTTCCGTTTGGAATAGTGGGAAGGTTTATTCTTCGCAGAGCCAGTTAGTTTCTACAAAGGGGGCAGATATACGTCCTGATAACTCATTTAATTATAGTTGGCGCGTTCGTGTTTGGGATGAAACAGATACACCTTCCGAGTGGAGCAGTGAAGCGAAATTCCGGGCAGTACCCGAAAGGTTATCTTCTGGGCAATGGATTGGAGCTATTACCCGACAAAATGCTCGTTTACCGGAAGGGCGTAAGTTCCACGGTGGAGAGCTGAAGAAACCGGAAGTGAAAGCAGCTTGGGAAGCAGTGGACACTTTGGCAAAGAAAAGTATTTGTTTGAGAAGAACATTCCAGGTGGGAGATGCGAAAGAAGGGGGTGCAAACCGTAAACCGGGTAAGAAAATAGTGGAGGCAACGGCATACGTTTGTGGTCTGGGATTCTATGAGTTTTCTTTGAATGGCAAAAAGGTAGGTAACAGTGAGTTTGCTCCATTGTGGAGTGATTATGATAAAACTGTTTACTATAACACATACGATGTGACGGAACATTTGCGGCGTGGTGAAAATGTCGTAGGAATCTTATTGGGGAATGGATTCTATAATGTGCAGGGGGGGCGTTATCGCAAATTACAGATCAGCTTTGGTCCTCCCACACTTTTATTTGAGCTGGTTATTAACTACGAAGATGGAACATGTACAACGGTTCATTCTGATAATAATTGGAAATATGATTTTAGTCCGGTAACCTTCAATTGCATATATGGAGGAGAAGATTATGATGCGCGTCGTGAACAGAAAGGATGGAATCAGATTGGCTTTGATGACAGTCATTGGCGTCCGGTAGTCATGCAGGAAGCTCCTAAAGGAATACTTCGTCCACAGATGGCGGCTCCGGTGAAAATCATGGAACGGTATGATATTCAAAAGGTAACCAAACTAAATGCGGACCAAGTTGCATCAGCTTCTGTATCAACTAAGAGAACAGTCGATCCTTCTGCTTTTGTGTTGGATATGGGACAGAATCTGGCTGGCTTTCCGGAAATAACAGTACGTGGCAAACGTGGTCAGAAAGTGACTTTGATTGTAGCCGAAGCATTGACAGAGGAAGGTGCTTGCAATCAGCGTCAGACAGGGCGTCAACACTATTACGAATACACTCTGAAAGGGGAAGGCGATGAAACCTGGCACCCTCGTTTCTCTTATTACGGTTTTAGATATATTCAGGTAGAGGGCGCTGTCTTAAAAGGACAGAAGAATCCGCAGAAATTGCCTGTATTAAAGAATATTCAATCCTGTTTCGTCTATAATTCAGCCAGGAAAGTTTCCACTTTCGAATCATCCAACCGGATATTTAATGCTGCCCATCGATTGATCGAGAAAGCGGTTCGCAGCAATATGCAGTCTGTGTTTACGGATTGTCCGCATCGTGAGAAACTTGGGTGGCTGGAACAGGTACATCTGAATGGTCCGGGTTTGTTGTATAACTATGATTTGACAGCATACGCTCCGCAGATTATGCAGAATATGGCAGATGCACAACATTCCAACGGGGCCATGCCGACAACTGCTCCGGAATACGTGATTTTTGAAGGTCCGGGTATGGATGCTTTTGCCGAATCTCCGGAGTGGGGTGGTTCTTTGGTTATTTTCCCTTTTATGTACTATGAGACTTATGGAGACGATTCATTGATTAAGAAATATTATCCGAATATGCGTCGTTACGTGGATTATCTCAAGACTCGTGCAGATAAAGGTATTCTTTCTTTCGGATTGGGAGACTGGTATGATTACGGAGATTTTCGTGCGGGATTCTCACGGAATACGCCCGTTCCTTTGGTGGCTACTGCGCATTATTACATGACAGTCATGTATTTGGTACAAGCTGCGAAAATGGTAGGTAATGACTTTGACATTCATTATTACACTTCGTTGGCACAGGATATAATGGTTGCATTTAATAAATGTTTTCTTCATAAAGATACGGCACAATATGGTACAGGAAGCCAATGTAGTAATGCGCTTCCGCTGTTCCTCCAAATGACGCAGGATGCAGATGAACAAGGTAACTACCGGCCGGATGCAGATTTGAATGAGAAAGTATTTGCGAATCTGATAAAAGATGTGGAAGCACATGGCAACCGTTTGACTACCGGTGATGTGGGAAACCGTTATCTGATTCAGACATTGGCGCGTAATGGGGAACATGAACTTATTTATAAAATGTTCAATCATGAAGAAGCTCCCGGATATGGTTTCCAGTTAAAATTCGGCGCTACAACTTTGACCGAGCAATGGGACCCCCGTCAAGGTTCTTCCTGGAATCACTTTATGATGGGACAGATTGATGAATGGTTCTTTAATTCACTGGTCGGTATTCGTCCTTCTACCACTCCAAAACAAGGTTATCAGAAGTTCATCATCGCTCCCCAACCTGTGGGAGATTTGAAATATGTCAAAGCGTCGTATGAAACTTTATACGGTACCATTAATGTGGACTGGACTTGTGAGAATGGGACTTTCACTTTAAACGTGTCTGTTCCGGTGAATACTACCGCTGTTGTTTATCTCCCGGGCGAAAAAGAACCGAAAGAAATACAGAGCGGAACATATCAATTGGTTTGTGCAAAATAAAAGAACCTTTTTGTATATATTTGTAGAATTAAAAAAAATATATGCATGATTTTTTAGAAGACAATGATAAAATATAATTTAATAATATCGATTATGAATTTACGAACAACTCTTATCGTCTTTCTTTGCTTCTGTGCAACCACAGTTCTTCGTGCCGAGCGTGTAGATATGCTGAAGGCCGGTGCAAAAGCAAATGGCAAGACTCTTAATACAAAGCTAATCAATTCAACAATTGACCGTTTGAACCGTGGTGGCGGAGGTACTCTTTTCTTTCCTGCCGGAACTTACCTGACGGGGAGTATCCATCTGAAAAGTAATATTACGCTGGAGTTGGAAGCCGGAGCTACCTTGCTCTTTTCCGATAACTTTGATGACTATCTTCCTTTTGTCGAGGTTCGTCACGAAGGAGTGATGATGAAAAGTTTCCAGCCTTTGATTTATGCGGTAGATGCCGAGAATATTACGATCAAAGGAGAAGGAACTTTGGACGGACAAGGAAAGAAATGGTGGATGGAGTTCTTTCGTGTCATGATTGATTTGAAAGACAATGGCATGCGTGATGTGAATAAATATCAGCCAATGTGGGATGCAGCAAACGATACGACAGCAATTTATGCTGAAACGAACAAGGATTATGTAAATACATTGCAACGTCGCTTTTTCCGTCCTCCGTTCATTCAGCCCGTTCGTTGTAAGAAAGTAAAGATTGAAGGAGTGAAAATCATAAATTCTCCCTTCTGGACGGTCAATCCGGAATTTTGCGACAATGTAACCATAAAGGGGATCACCATAGATAATGCGCCCTCACCAAATACGGACGGAGTGAATCCGGAATCCTGCCGCAATGTACATATCAGCGACTGCCATATATCAGTAGGAGACGATTGCATCACAATCAAATCGGGAAGAGATGCGCAGGCCCGTCGTTTGGGAGTACCTTGCGAGAATATCACTATCACCAACTGCACCATGCTTTCCGGTCATGGAGGTGTTGTTATCGGCAGCGAGATGAGTGGGAGTGTGCGTAAAGTTACTATTTCCAATTGCGTGTTTGACGGAACAGATCGTGGAATTCGTATTAAGTCAACCCGTGGAAGGGGAGGAGTCGTTGAAGATATTCGTGTCAGCAACGTCGTAATGAGCAACATTAAACAGGAAGCTGTTGTATTGAATTTGAAATACAGTAAAATGCCTGCCGAACCTAAGAGTGAACGCACTCCGATATTCCGTAACGTACATATCAGCGGAATGACTGTGACAAACGTAAAGACTCCGATCAAAATAGTGGGCTTGGAAGAAGCGCCGATATCTGACATCGTTTTGCGTGATATTCATATTCAAGGAGGGAAACAGAAATGTATCTTCGAAAATTGTGAACGTATCACGATGGATGACGTAATCGTCAATGGTGAAAAAACAACTAGCATAAATTAAAAATAAATGAAACGAATCCTTTTTACTATGCTTCTTGCCGCATCTCTTTCGGCCGAAGCCCAGACGCAAACATACGAGACAGAATTTGCCCGTCCCTTGAATGAAGTACTGACGGATATACAGAACCGTTTCGGAGTCCGTTTGAAATATGACATTGATACGGTGGGAAAAGTGCTGCCTTATGCCGATTTCCGTATTCGTCCTTATTCCGTGGAAGAATCCTTGACGAATGTATTGGCACCTTTCGATTATAAATTTGTTAAGCAGAAAGGAAATATGTATAAGCTGAAAGCATACGAGTATCCACGTCGTACAGATGCAGACGGAGAGAAGATGCTGGCTTATCTGAATACACTCTATACAGACCGACAGTCTTTTCAACTTCGTGCCGATTCTCTGAAAAAAGAGGTACGTCAGCGTTTAGGTATTGATACTTTGTTGGCTCAATGTGTCAAATCCAAACCTATTCTTTCAAAGATACGTAAGTTTGATGGCTATACCGTGCAGAATTTCGCGCTTGAAACACTTCCCGGGTTATACGTTTGCGGTTCTATCTATACGCCCCAATCGAAAGGAAAACATGCGTTGATAATCTGCCCTAACGGACATTTTGGTGGCGGACGTTATCGGGAAGACCAACAACAACGTATGGGAACTTTGGCACGTATGGGAGCTGTTTGTGTAGACTATGATTTGTTCGGATGGGGAGAGTCGGCTTTGCAAGTGGGCAGTGCGGCACACCGTAGTAGTGCGGCGCACACTATTCAGGCAATGAACGGCTTACTGATTCTTGACTACATGCTTGCTTCCCGTAAGGACATTGATACCAGCCGTATTGGTACGAATGGCGGTTCGGGTGGAGGTACCCATACTGTATTATTGAGCGTATTGGATGATCGTTTCACCGCTTCAGCTCCGGTGGTGAGCCTGGCTTCTCACTTCGACGGTGGCTGTCCCTGCGAAAGCGGAATGCCTATTCAACTATCTGCAGGAGGAACCTGTAATGCGGAATTAGCCGCTACTTTTGCTCCACGTCCACAACTGATCGTATCGGATGGCGGCGACTGGACGGCCAGTGTTCCTACTCTTGAATTTCCTTATCTGCAACGAATCTACGGATTCTACCAGGCAAAAGATAAAGTAACGAATGTACATCTTCCCAAAGAGAAACATGACTTTGGTCCGAATAAGCGGAATGCTGTTTATGACTTCTTCGCAGAAGTATTCAAATTGGATAAAAAGATGTTGGATGAAAGCAAGGTCACCACTGAACCGGAATCCGCTATGTATAGTTTTGGTGAAAAAGGAGCTTTGCTTCCTGAAGGCGCTATCCGTTCTTTTGACAAGGTAGCTGCTTATTTTGACAAGAAGGCTTATGCTAATTTAAAATCAGATGCTTCTCTCGAAAAGAAAGCCATCGACTGGGTAGCTTCTTTAGAGTTGAACGATGATAAAAAGGCAGGTTTTGCAGTAACTGCCATTTATAATCATCTTCGTAAAGTGCGTGACTGGCATAATGAGCACCCTTATACAACAATCCCCGAGGGTATCAATCCTCTGACAGGCAAACCGCTTTCCAAGCTCGACCGTGAAATGATTGCAGATTCCGCTATGCCGAAAGAAGTACATGAAAGGCTAATGAAAGATTTACGCAGAGTATTGACGGAAGAACAGATTGAACAAATCCTGGATAAATACACGGTAGGTAAAGTTGCTTTTACCTTGAAAGGTTATCAGGCCATTGTGCCCAATATGACAGAGGAGGAAACAGCTTTCGTTCTGGAACAGTTGAAACTGGCTCGCGAACAAGCTATTGACTACAAGAATATGAAGCAGATTTCTGCTATCTTCGAAATTTATAAAACCAAATGCGAACAGTATTTCAATGAGCATGGTCGCAACTGGCGGCAGATGTTCAAAGATTATGTGAATAAGCGAAACGCAGAAAAGAAGGCTCAAGGAAAGAAATAAAATGAGGGTAAACCCTTAACCTTCTACATAACCGGAAAATCTCCGGGATAATAGAAGAATATAATAGAGCTATGCTTTGCAACTGACAAAGCATAGCTTTATCATATCTAAAGCTATGCTTTAGTTCCCCTAAAACACTGCTATAATTTATTTCTTCACGATTACTAAACATCTTTTTCGCAGAAAATGTGTTATTTTGTAGATGGCTAACAGAAATGTATATGATATGGATAAGCAAAAAGTAGCATTAGTCCTTTCCATGGGGGGAGCACGTGGAATAGCACATATAGGAGTAATTGAAGAATTACTTCGTCACAACTTTGAGATTACTTCCATTGCAGGAAGTTCCATGGGAGCAATGGTGGGAGCAATGTATGCTTCAGGAAAAATGGAAGAATGTAAAGAATGGCTGTTTAGTTGGGACAAACGCAAGATGTGGGAATTGGCGGATCTTACCTTAAGCCGGGATGGATTAGTGAAAGGTGACCGTTTTATTAAAGAACTGAAACAAATTATTCCGGATATGAATATCGAAGACCTGCCTGTCCCTTATGTAGCGATGGCTACGGATATTGTCCGCGATCAGGAAGTCAGGTTTGACAGAGGGAGCTTACATGAAGCTATCCGTGCGTCTATTTCTATCCCTATGCTTTTCCGTCCGTTGAGAAAAGACGGTATGGTATTGATTGATGGAGGTATTCTGAATCCTCTTCCATTGAGTCATGTGCAACGCACTGAAGGAGACATTCTGATAGCTGTCGATGTGAATGCACCCATTGATACCGGAAAGAAAAAGAAAATATCTCCTTATAATCTGTTGACAGAATCTTCAAGAATGATGATGCAACAAATCACCCGTTACCAGATCGAACGTTGCCAGCCGGATATCTTAATTCAGATTTCCGGCGATACGTATGATATGTTGGAGTTCCATCATGCTGCTTCGATAGTGAAGACAGGAGTGGAAGTCACCCGAAGCGTGTTGAAAGAGTCTCATGGCGATTAATGATATAATAAAGACATATCATTGTATCTGATAAATTCTCAAATTACTCCAGATAAATCATCTTTTTCGTCATTCCTCCGTCAATCGTGATATTTTCTCCATTGATGAAATCATTGTTTTCTTCACAGAGAAACAAACACATACGGGCAATATCTTCCGGTTTGCCTACCCGTCGCGAAGGATGTTGTGAATGATCTTCCGGCTGGAGTTGGTCATAATCATGAGTTTGTATCCATCCCGGAGCAATAGAGTTGACGGTGATATTCCATTCGGATAACGATAAAGCCAGTGCATGAGTTAAAGAATAGATACCGCCTTTAGAAGCTGCATAACCTTCACTTCCTGGTTCACTCATCAAGTAACGTGTGGAGCAGATATTGATAATCCGACCGTATGGGTTAGGAGAGGACTGTTCTTTACGATGTATGGCAAGCAGGCGGGAGGTGATAAATACAGGACGTAGGTTGATAGAAAGTATTTTGTCGAAATCCTCTACGCTTGTTTCGGTGATAGACGAAAATTGACTGATACCGACGTTGTTGACAATAATATCAATATCATTCCATTCGGAAAGAATACGTTGTATACAACTTTCAAGTGCATCCTTATCGCTGACATCGACTTTATGGAATATAGATCCGGTTGCTTTTGCAGTCTCTTGTCCCGCTGTTTCGTTTATATCACAAAAAGCGACTTGATCGCCGGACAGGCAAAAAGCTTCTACTATTGCCTTGCCTATACCTTCCGCTCCTCCTGTTATAAATACTCTTTTGGGGGAGGTCTCTGGTTTTGAGGCCATTGGAGTACACGAAGCCGATTTGACCGGATGAACGGTTGTAGATTTCTTCTTACCATATTTCTGTGCTTGTTTCCAAGCAGCCTTTCTGGCTTCATATAGCTCTTGCTGTTTTTCTATATAGTTGTCTGCCATCGTTCTTTTTATTTATTGCAAATGTAAAACATAAAACGGATAAAAACAAAGAATCGACTGCTCGATTGAATAAGAACAACCGCTCGTCTGCGGAGAAAGGACCGTAGGATTATGACAAATCGACCGCTCATTCCTATCCGAATGAGCGGTCGATTTATGTAAAATGACTATTCGATTTTTAGAACTTCAGCGGATCTATCTCGGCATATTTTATCCGTTGACGACGCCAAGTGTAAATGGCATGCAGCTTTCCATCTTTACCTTCAATGATGCTAGGATAAGAATATTGACTGATCGGGCTATCCTCCAATGTGAGAACAGGCTTCCAGTTGATTCCATCCTCCGATATAGCTACACAAAGCGGTGTACGAGGCCCTTTCGGAGTTCCGGGCAATGTAGAGAAATTATTATAAATAAGCACATGCCTGCCATCTTTCATTGTCACAGCGTCTGTACCGGAATTATTATTCGGAACATCCAGCAGCGTTACTTTGCTCCACGTATCACCATTGTCACTGCTCCAGGCTGTTGCAATCTGTGCATTGCGCGTACGGCAGAGTATCTGCAATTTTCCGTCCTTATGCTTTAAAATACTAGGTTGTATCGCATAAATAGGTTTAGCGCCTTCCCCTTTGATGGCTTCCCCGCCTTCCTGATCATCCGTATTTATTCCTCCTTTTTTACGGTTCTGAGTCGGTACGGACAGTTCTGCTTCCAAAGGTCCTACCATTTTCCAGGTTTTTCCTTTATCATCAGAAATCTCGAAATGAACACGCCAGCCCTTACTCCCTTCCGTACTGGAAGGACAGATGATACGACCGTCGATATATTCCGGCTTATTCTTGATAGGACCTAGAAAACCTTTAGGAAGAGGTTCACGCTTGCTCCAGGTCTTTCCTCCGTCACGCGAACGAACCAACCATCCTGTCCAGTCACTCACTTTCAGACCTATTTTGTAGAAGAGAATCAAATCTCCGCCCGGAACTTGAAACAGTACCGGATTCCAACACGCTTTCCGACGTGCGACGAGTTTCCCTTTTGCATCTTTTACCGGTGTACAGGTGGAGTCGATTCCCGCTAATATAGCTTGCGGATCTTTGAGTGAAAACACACCATCTGCAGCAAGTTTGGGAGCACTCCACTCTTTGGCGCCTTTCGGCTTACGGCATACCCAAATACAACAATCGGGATTGCGTTCTTTCGTTCCTCCAAAGAAAGAGGCGACAAGATCTCCGTTCTTCATCTCTACAATAGTAGCTCCGTGACATTCGGGGAAAGCGGCCTTTTCGTACAGAAATTCATCACTTAGAATGGCTGTGTTCTTAGTCGGTATATCTACACTAAAATGATGTTTTCCCGAACCGATCTTCTCTTTTCGACCATCTGGCAAATGTACTTCGCCTGTTGTATTGGCAGGCAATTCAATATCCCATTCCAGATGCATGGGCGTTTTCTTCCATCGGCTGGTTATTTTTCCATAGATACTCATATAAGATGCATCTACATTGCTTAACTCTTGAATCTCAAAAGTCGGTTGGAAAATAATATGTTTGTAACCGGACTTCCAACGGTCTGCACGGATACCTGCCAGATTATTGAAACACCAAGGCAATAAATCTCCTAAAAGCATGACATGGTTGCCACTGTTCATTTCTGGATTTGCCGTATCACCATTCCATAATTCCCAAATGGTGGTAGCACCTTTTCCAACCATATACCCCCACGAAGGATACGTTTTGTTGGTAGCCAGCAAGTAAGCCACATCGGCATAACCACGACGGCTTAATTCACGCAACAGCCATTGCACACCAATGACTCCGGTGCTGATATGTCCCTTATTGGTGGTAATAATGGAAGTTACGGCATTTTTGGCAACCTCATGGATGTAATTCTTTGGCACTAACCCGAAAGCAAGTGGCAGAATATTGGCAGTGACCGTATTATTACCATAGTAGATACTGTCCGGATATAATGTATGTCCCGGCACATGGGATGTTCCCTCTTTTATATGCAAGAAGCGGGCATTGAATGCGTCTTTCATACGATGTTCCAGTTCTTCCCATTCTTCTGCATCGGCTTTCAGTCCTTGCAGGCTGGCAAAACGATGCATCAGTTGCAACACTTTCAAATAATAGGCAGTGGCGATCAGCGCACCGTCAGTCTTGCGGGAAGGATCCTTACTGTGAATCAGTTCCAAAGATTCGGGAGGAACACACCAGTCACCATATTTATCTTTAGTTATGATATATTCCTTTGTCATATAGTATTCACGGATATGAGCCACCCATTTTTTGATAGCCGGATAATTCTCCTCTATCGGACGTTTATCTCCGAAATTGGTAAAAAGCATATCACAAGCCATAGGCAACGCCGCGGGCCAAGTCACATTGTCCGAGTAATAATTCCAATAGGCCGGAGCGACATCGGGAATACAACCGTCTTCACGTTGTGCTTCGCGGATATCACGTGTCCATTTGGTATACATTGCGTAATTATCGAAAAGCATACTCTCTCCCCAACATCCCATGGTGCGGTCGCCCAACCAAGGCTGACGTTCATTCCGTTGCGGACAGTCTACCGGCATACCTTTATAATTACTCCGGATTCCCCAAAACGCATTACGGACAATCTTATTCAATGTCTCGTCAGAGCAACTGAAAGATCCTGTATGCGTCATCTCGTCTTCCACGACTTCAGCTACGAAGTCTCCAAGTTGCGCATCCGGATAATTGCTGACCTCCACATAACGGAAGCCATGATACACGAAACGAGGTGCCCACGTAGTGTCCTTCACTTCGCGTCCGCTTACGATATACGTATCTGTGGAACGGGCGTCACGTAGATTCCGGGTATAGAGTTCCCCATTGGCCTGCAAGGTTTCTGCGAAACGGAGACGAATACTGTCACCGGCTTGTCCTTTAATGCGGAACCGCACCCAACCAGCCATATTCTGACCAAAATCAAGGATGTACTTATCACCAAGTTTTTGGATGGAAACAGGTTTTAATGTATCCATTACTTTCATACCCGGCATTATTTGGGCACGCAATGTTCCTGAAGGAATACTGACTCTTTGTGCCGCTATCCAGCTTTTGTCGTCATAACCGCTTTGTGTCCAGTTGCCCAATTCCTTGCGGGCATCATATTCTTCGCCGTCATATTCGTTATTGCTACGGATAGCACCTTCGGTTGTCAGTTTCCATGAAGTGTTTGTAGCAATCGTTTCTTTACTGCCATCCATATATTCCACAATCAGATTCAGGCGGAGTTTGGGATAGCCGAATGTCGGTATCTTGTACGGTTTGTAATTCTGGCGCATCGTATAGAAACGTCCGTTGCCCAATGTCACACCAATAGCATTCTCTTTTCGAAGTTGTGGCGTCACATCGTAAGTGTTGTACAGAATTGTTTTCCGATAGTCGGTAGGAGCGGGGGCCAACACTTGATCGCCAATACGCTGTCCGTTAATAAATAATTCATAAAGTCCCATTCCAGCAATGTGTACCGTTGCACGTTTCACCTCTTTGCTCAACGCAAATTCTTTGCGGAGATAACGGGCTGCCAAGCGGCTCCATTGGGTTTCACTGTCACCGGAAGCGGCACGGTCCAATCCAATCCACTGGCCTTGCCAGTCCGCTTCATTCAGCAATCCCATACTCCAAAAGGCCGGAGCACTCCAGTCCGCTTCCCCTCTATTAGTATAGACCTTCACTTTCCAATAATAGCGGGCATTACGCTTTAGCGGTTTACCTTGATAAGCAATCCATTGGGAAGCGTCGGACTCTATCTTTCCTGAATCCCAAATATCTCCCTTTCCTTGCGCCAGCAAGTCGGCAGAAGAAGCAACAAGAATGTGATACGCTGTTTGCATCACATTCTGTTCATCCGATTCGATGCGCCAACCCAATCGGGGCTGGCGCACGTCAATACCTAGCGGATTCTTTAATTGCTCCGTTCGCAGTTCGGTTATGCCTATGGCTGCATAGACTGAACCTGCTAAAAACAGAAACGCAAAGAATGCTACTATAAATATTCTCTTATTCATCATTTATCGCTGATATATTTCAGTTGGGCATCGGGAAGTTCCGTCCATGTCTTACCGAGGTAGTTTTTATTGCTGTCCACCACAATCAGAATATGATCGTTTCCACTGCAATAACCGCTATCGTGCTGGAAGGTATGTACACCGTTATTAAATTCACCGATATATTCCAGCTTACCGTCCTTTGTCGTATACCACCAGGCATTCTTCTTTGCCCCGCTAATCTTGCTGAAATCAACTTCCATCGGACGTCCGGTATAATTATACACCATCAGATAATCATTACCGCGTGTAGCGATGGCACGGTCGTAACGTTCTCCGTTCTTACCTGCGATGACAGACTGATCCGGTATACGTTCGAAGAACGGGAAAGTCAGCATCAGGTTTTTCAAATATTTCATTTGATTATAACCGGGATCATTCAATGCTTCATACCAAGGCTTCTTGGCTCCGTATGCACCACCCACACCCGGTTTGATAAACTGCATAATGGAATTATGCCCATACGTATGCCCGAAAGAACCGGCGAATACAGACCAATAAGCATAGCGGCGTACATCGTAATCTTTCCATAACAACTCGTTCTCGTCATGCAGGCCGTGAGGAATTTCTTCATAGATAGGTTCTCCATCGATAACCGGTTTCATGGGTTTCATAACCATACTGCGCTCAACGAAACGCCAGTTGTCTTCTTCCGTATTCTCTTCGATAGGATAGTCGCCGTCACCAAAACGTTGTCCGTAACGACGGTGTCCGCTTTGAAACATATTGAAGTCCAGCCAGGAAGCGTTGTTGAACCAAGTTGCTGAGGTTGTTCTGCCACGCGGATGGAAGGTCATCAGGTGATTCTTGTCGATTGCTTTGATAGAAGTTGCCAATGCCTCCCATTCGGCTGTTTTCACATCACCGCGAATGTCTCCACCGATAAACCAAATGATATTCGGTTCGTCCTTATAACGTTCCGCCAGGAACTTTCCGTATGCTTTCGCCTGTTCGACAGTCATTTCTCCACGATTCACGGGACTTCCCCAGATACAAACCATACCGATATACAGTCCTTTTTTTGCAGCCGTACGAATGATATAATCCATGTGATCCCAATAACCATATACACCTTTCCGGTCGATGTTCTTGAAGTTATATCCATCTATCATGGAATATTGTCCGTAGATATTCATGGATGGCACATTATTCAAGGTCTGAACTTGAATTACATTGTATCCGCGATGTTTGCACTGTTCCAGATAATATTCGGCTTCGTCACGATTCAGACGCTCTGGGAGCAACCATCCTGTTTCCCCCAACCAGAAGAAAGGAGTACCATTTTCGTGTTTCAGATAACGCCCCTCTTCGGAGACTACAAGTTTACCGTTGCTCCAGGGAATATACGTTTTCTGTGTTTTCTTTTGTGCCGCCACTGAAGTACTCAAGCTCAGCAGTAGCAGTAAAAAAGGAAGAATCTTGAATTTTTTCATTGTTTTTTTATCGTTTTTAGTTTATTCCAGTTCACCACAGATTATTTCTCAATCATTTTTTCAAATTCAATTGCAGCCAGGATAAATGCTCCTACTGACTTCGGATCATTCTCGATAATCGGTTCGCTGATATAATACTCAAATGAACCGTCACGGTATCTTTTAGAGTCTCCGCCCAATCCGGCTACGGCACAACAATTGGTGATGGTATAACTTCCGTCTTCCTCCAAAAGGGTGAAATTTCCGGTCATGCCGTTGAAAGCTTTTCTTACCGGTTCGATATATTCATTTCCGATATATCCTTTGTTAATGGCTTTGGCGAGCGTATAAACAAACAAAGCGGTTGCCGAAGACTCCAGGTAATTACCTTTACGTGCACCTTGATCTGTCACTTGATACCATGTGCCGGATTGAGGGTCCTGATATTTTACAATCGCTTCGGCCAGCCTTTGAAGAATCTGCATGACGCTGTCCCGTCCTGCTGTTTCTTGTGGCAGATAATCCAGAACATCCACTATCGCAGCACCATACCATCCGATACTGCGGCTCCAGAAATTCGGAGAACACCCGGTTTCGGGATTTGCCCATTTCTGTTCACGGCTTTCATCCCATCCGTGATAGTAAAGACCGGTAGCCGGATCATACGTTTTACGGGCAATCAAAAGTATTTGCTTCACCGCTTCGTCAAACAAAGCCGGTTCCTGGAAAGTCGCACCATATTGTACCAGATAGGGAGAAGCCATAAAGATACCGTCCAACCACATCTGATGGGTATATTTCAATTTGTGCCAGAAGCCTCCTTCGCTGGTACGCGGCTGTTCGGTCATCTGCTTACGAAGCGTATCCATAGCCGTTTTGTAACGTTCATCTCCCGTCTTTGCGTAGAGGTCGAACAAAATCTTACCGCCATTTACATTGTCGATATTGAAAGAAAGATATTTCATGGTCTTTATACGTCCGTCAGTGTCAATCAGACTATCCGCATAAATCTTGGCATACTCGTAATATGTACTGTCGCCCGTATGTTTCCATGCTTCGAGCATTGATTTTACCACAAGGCCATGCGTATATCCCCATCGTGGTTTTTTAGCTTTTTCAATCATCCAGGGCTCTGGGAAACGTTTCATTTCGGAACGTGCCATACGTTCACTCCACTTTTCGGTTTCTGCTTTCTTGGTGGTCGTACAAGCAATAAAGCAGACAATTCCGCAGGCAATAATCGCCTTAAATAAATTTTGATTCATATAGTTGAGTTTTTATTTTCTAATCAGGATATATTCTTTTCCCGCTTTTGTGGGCAGGTCATACAAATAGGTTTCCGTCAGCTCTATTTTATTCAATTTTGCTTTCCCGTTAATCAATGGTTTGGTAATAGCGGGGACGGCAAAGAGAGGATTAGGGTTCTCGCCTTTGGCAGGTTTCAGTCCTTTACCTTTTAGCGGGTTGAGTGAGCGGAGACGACAGTTTCCTCCTTTGTGGGATTTTACTATCAGATGATTTACTTTTCCGTCTTTCCAACTCAAGTCAAGCTCAAAACCACCACGTGCGATAATACCTTTCACCGAACCTTCCTTCCACAAAGTAGGAAGGGCGGGAAGTAAATAGATGAATCCGTCATAACTCTGCATCAGCATTTCTACGATTCCTGCCGTACAACCGAAGTTCCCGTCAATCTGAAAGGGTGGATGTGCATCGAACAAATTAGGATAAGTACCACCTTTTTTCTTTTCGTTGCGTACAAGAGTCAACTGATCTGTTATCAGCTTATAAGCATGGTCACCATCAAGCAGACGCGCCCAAAGACAAACTTTCCATCCCATACTCCAGCCGGTAGACGGATCCCCGCGATGGATGAGCGAGGTGCGCGCCGCATCAAACAATTCCGGTGTGCGGTATGGGGAAATCTGATTGCTGGGGAACAATCCGTAAAGATGGGAGACATGACGATGTACGTCGTTCGGATCATCCCAATCGAACATCCATTCTTGCAATTGTCCCCAATGACCTATTTGCATAGGAGGCATTTCTTTCAAGCGTTGCTTTAGATGAGTTGCGAAATCTTTGTCGGTATCCAGAATTTCGGAAGCTGAAATAATAGCCGTCCAAAGATCGAAAATCAACTGATTATCCATCGTACATCCGGCGGCTGTCGTTGCCTTTCCGTTACTGCCCGAATGTACATTCTCCGGTGAATTGCTAGGACAAACCACCAACCAGTTGTGTATCGGTTCCTTTACCATGATTTCGTCGAAGAAACGGCCGGACTCTTTCAGTATAGGATAGATGGAACGCAGAAAATCGGTATCTCCGGTATATAAATAACGTTCCCATAAATGACGGCAGAGCCACGCTCCACCACTAGGCCACATGCCCGAAGGGGCTTTGTCAATTGCTCCTGTGACGCGCCAGATATCTGTGTTGTGATGGAGTACCCAGCCATTCGCTCCATACATGATTTTAGCCGTTTCCTTGCCTGTCTCGCTGACCTCTTTTATCAGCCGGAAAAGAGGCTCGTTCAGCTCGCTAAGATTGGTAACTTCAGACGGCCAATAGTTCATCTCCAAGTTGATGTTGCAAGTGTATTTGCTGTCCCAAGAAGGAAATAATTTATCATTCCAGATACCTTGCAAGTTAGCGGGTTGTCCGCCGGGTTGTGAAGAACAAATCAATAGGTAACGCCCGAACTGGAAGTAAGTAGCTACCAAATGAGCATCATTTGTATCTTTGAAGTTTTCTACACGTTTATCGGTTGTGATGTTTTCATATCGGTTTTTACCTAAGTTCAAAGATACTCTGGTCAAGTATCGGCGATAGAAATCAGTATGATTTTTCTTGGCTTCCGGAAATGGATGTTTCATTGCTCTGGAAAGATAGTCTTTAGCCCGTTCTATCTGATTTCCTGTGATATCCAGATAATTATTGAAATTGGTGGCTATTGACACGTAAATGATAGCTTCATCAGCTCCTTCTACCGATAGAATTCCATCTGCACATGCTATTTTCCCACCTCTATTCCGTGCAGTCAGCCGTCCTTGAAATTCCACTTTCCCTTTGAGACCTTCATGCCAGGAAGAGACACCGGAAAGCGTAACGCAATTTCCTTCCTCAGAGGAAATCATTACATCCTGATGAGGAGAGGTCAGTTGGGCATTAAAGGTTATTTGTCCCGGACGGCTGGCTGTCAGTCTGACCATTACCACTTGATCGGTAAATGAGGTAATCGTTTCGCGTTGGTATTGTACTCCGTCTACCTCATATCGCACGATGGCGCGGGCGGAATCCAGACTTAGCTCCCGATAGTAGTCCGAATAACGGGTATGTCCGGGAAAAGCGATTCGCAAGTCCCCGAAACTTTGATAAGGCATTCCCGAGTTTGTCTTAGCCATCACCTTCTCGGTAGCAAGAGTTTGCGCTTCGAGATATTTTCCCGCAAAGACCAGTTCACGCACTTTGGGAATATACTCAAGTGCGTTCGGGTTGGCGTTGTTGTTAGGGCGTCCCGCCCAGATAGTTTCTTCGTTTAGTTGTATTTGTTCTGTACCCGGTATTCCATATACCATAGCTCCCAAACGGCCATTGCCCAAAGGCAGGGCTTCCGTCCATACCTGTGCGGGACGGTCATACCATAACTTATATTCTTGCGTAGAAGCGTTCGTTTCTTGTGCATGAATAGAAGTTACAGACAGCATGACGAGCACATATCCGATCAATCTCTTTTTATTCATTATCATCTAACGTCTTTTATACTTTTATAAAAGGACGGTTGAACGGACTTTTTGTACCCAATAAGTCGCTAAAAGAATATAATTACTCGGACATTATTTTTATCTTTTCAATCGGCTGCTGCCTGACGGTATCCATTGGAACAGCCCGATAATGCACTTGGGAAAAATCAATAGAGCGCAAATCAATGCTGCGGATCGTACTGTTGTACATCGTTCGGAAATAGATAATCCGGTTATTCATATCCGTTGCTGATGTCCATTGCGTGGCACTTGGAACGATCGTTTTTTCCATAAACAAATTACTTGAAAATAAGTTTGAAAGGAGACTGTCATATCCTCTGTATTTTCTTGTCATTTGAAATATACTTTCCTATATTTGTCAGTAAAATCATTAATCATTTCCGTTGCGAACGGAAATGTTAGCACAAACCGTTACTCCAAATAAGAAGTACATCACAAGGGAAGTAAAGAATGTGAGCAATATTTTTTTAATTTGAAGAAAAAAAGAACAATATGGAAACTATAAAGATTACACGATATCAATCGCCTGTGGGCGAGATGCTTGTCGGTTCTTACGGAGATAAGCTGTGTATTTGCGACTGGGCGGTGGAGAAACGGCGAGGTACGATAGACCGCCGCATACAGCGACATCTGAATGCGAAGTACGAAGAGGGGACTTCCGACATCATCGAACGGGCAATCGGGGAACTCGAAGAATATTTTGCCGGACACCGTAAGATATTCGACATTCCCGTTGTCTTTACCGGCTCGGAATTTCAGTGCACTGTATGGGAAGAACTGATGAAAATACCCTATGGAACGACCATATCTTATGGCGAGCTTGCCCGCCGCATCCATAACCCGAAGGCTGTGCGTGCAGTTGCATCGGCCAATGCCACCAATCCTATCTCTATCTTTGTTCCCTGCCATCGGGTAATCGGCAGCAATCATAAACTTACGGGGTACGGAGGTGGTCTCGATGCGAAAAAAGGATTATTGGAGTTGGAATGTTCTAAAACGATGGGGCTCGGTTTATGGTAGATTTAATATACAAAATCACGAAAAGTGTCATTCACGCGAAACGATGGGTGGCACTTTTTATTATTTCTCAGTGAAATAAATGACTATATGCCTGTATTTGGACTTGCAGGGCGTACCGAAATAGGGTCTTCGTTTTTTTGTTTTATTGAGTACAAAATACGGATAATTGCGTCTTTTTATAAAGATATTGTGTAAATTTTAAATTATCCATATTAATGAAACAG
>USPQ01000023.1 GCA_900556625.1 uncultured Bacteroides sp.
ACTCGAATGCGAACAGCGGTCTCGCTTATGCGAACGCGAACTATGCATCTTCGAGCTCGAACGCGAGCTGCGGGGCGCGGCTGGCCTTCCGCGGAAAATTCGTAATAATTGAATAGAGCGAAACTCGTTCTTGCGAAAAAAGCGTCAGAGGGAGAGTCGACCAACGGGAGACTGCTCCCTCTCTCTCTTTTCTAATGTAGGTTGGGCAATATATTATAGAGCAGCATGAATATTTGTGCCTTAAAATGTTCTATATATGGAACATTTTTTGTATCTTTGCAATGCAATAACAAGGTATGGAATTGAAAGCAAGATTCAAAGTGATAATGTCAAGCGAGGCAGATGCCTTTCTTGATACTTTGCGCCAAGACATTAAAGACAAGATTGTTTATAATGTAGATAAGGTTGCCAATGGATATATGGATAAAGACCTTTTTAAAAAATTGGATGGTACGGATATTTGGGAGTTCCGCACTCTTTATAAAGGTATTCAATATCGTTTGTTGGCTTTTTGGGATACTGATGCGGAAACATTGGTTATTGCTACGCACGGATTCGTCAAAAAGACACAAAAGACCCCAAGTAAAGAGATTAACAAAGCGGAAGCTATTAGAAAATTGTATTTCAACTCAAAAAAATAGTGATATGGAAACGATTAAATTTTATACCCTTGATGAAGTTAAGGATAAGCACATTGGGAAAGTCGGGACACCACATAGGGATAAATATGAGGCTGAATTGCAGTCGTTCCTTATCGGTGAGGCTATTAAGAAAGCCCGGAAATCCCAAAATATGACACAGGAGGAGCTAGCCCAGAAGATTGGTGTTCAGCGTGCACAGGTGTCGAAAATAGAAAGTGGTAGGAATCTGACACTTTCGACTGTTGCGCGTGTATTCAGAGCAATGGGGATGGAGGCCTCTTTAAGTATTGCAGGTTTTGGAAGTATAACTCTTTAAAACATAGTAAGGTGGACAATCCCACGCGCCGTTGTGTTTTGCGGTCTGGCAACAACTCGAATGCGAACAGCGGTCTCGCTTATGCGAACGCGAACAATGCATCTTCGAACTCGAACACGAACTACGGGGCGCGGCTGAAATTCTGTTGGTTAAACTAATCGGAGACTCTATATAAGGTACGAGATTACCACCGATATTCTCCGAGGGATTAGAACCTCGGCAACAGCATAATAATATAATATATATATTTTATGGAAAGCCGGAACATAACATTAACCATATGTGGGGAGTGGCTTGACTTCTCCCCACGAGACCGGAAGGCGGTCTGTAAAATTGATGATTTATTTAAACTGACCGGAAATATACCTCTGGTCAGTTATCCGTTATATAACCTTATACCGGAAATTATTTCAGACGAAAATCTGGAACGCTCATTTAAGCGTGTCATGGCGAATCTACGAAATGCAGATGCTCGAAATGGAAACAGGTCTATGCCGAAAACTATCATAGACGGTATCGAATGTTCTCCAAGAATGATTCGTTATGTGACAAATAAAGGAAAAATATTTGAAACGTTGAAAAACCAAATTGGTAATGGTACATTCCGTATCAAGAACCTTAAATCATTTCTTACTGAAGACGGCCCGAAAGTAAGAACAGTACAAGCTCCTTCGGTCATAGAACGCATTGGGAGTAATGCTATTATGGAACCGTTGGAAAATCGACTTTCTTCTTTATTGATAGAAACTACCGCTGCTTCCATACAAGGACGTGGCCCGCACGGGTTGTTTCATCAGATACAAGCTGCAATGGCAGAAAATCCTAATCTCAAATATTACTATCAAAGCGACTACAAAGGATATTATGACAGTATTAATCACGAAACTTTAATTTCTATTATTAAAAGATATGTAGGCGATCCTCTTCTTTTGCCCATTCTTGAAAATTTTGTGAAGGCACTCTATCCTGATGGAGAATGTGGTATCAGTAAGGGATTGCGATCATCTCAATTCCTCGGTAATCTTTATCACAATGATATTGACCACCGGATGATTGATGTGCATGGAGCAAGATATTACTTTCGATTCTGCGATGACATTTTTATTCTTGGAGAAAGTAAACGCGAGTTGTGGAGGTTACGTGACTGCTTGCACATCGAAGCAGATAAGATGGGGCTTACGATAAAATCAAGTGAGAGAGTTGCCCCTATATCTGCTGGTATGGATGCTCTTGGGTATGTAAATTATGGTAGCCATACTCTGTTAAGGAAACGGATAAAAGTAAATGCTGCTAGAAAACTGTCTAAGTTGAAATCCCGAAAGCGTAGACAACAAATAATTGGATCATTTAAGGGTATGGCTTGCCATGCCGATTGCAAGCATCTATTTTATATACTTACAAAAAAGAATATGAAGAAATTTTCAGAAATGGGTGTAACGTACACCCCAGCTGACGGAAAGAAACGCTTTCCAGGTAAAGTGACACGATTGAGTGATATAGTAAACATTCCTATTGAAATACATGATTTTGAAACTGGTATAGACACCAAGGAAGGTGAGAACAGATATTTGGTATCATTTCGTAATCCTGCTAAACAAGAATGGGGAAAGTTCTTTACGGCTTCAGCGGAAATGAAGGGAATTTTAGATCAAGTCAGTGACATTGAGGATGGTTTTCCGTTTGAGACAATAATTAAAGGTGAAGTTTTTGACGGAGGTAAACGAAAATATAATTTCACCTAACAGGTAAAAGATAACATACGAATCCGCATCTCATCCGCTACTTTTGTTGAAAATCAAAATTCATAAAGATGGAAAAGATTTACGGCACGAAGCAGCGGCAGGATGGGCTTATACATACAGGCCGAACCAAATGGACATTATTTTATGGCTTTGGAAAGGATGATGAGGCAAGTGAAAGAGGTTGGGAGTACCGACATACATTTGACCACAGTCCAACACTTTCCGAGGTTAAGGAACTTATTATCTCTACTATAAATACTGCCACGCAGGAGAAGATCGTGAACGGCTTTATATGGAATGAAAAGCCGATATATCTATCTGCTGAAAATCAATTGAATTTTGCTGCTATAGAACGTAACAAAAATATTCCATATCCACTTACCCTAAAAATCAATGAACAGGAAGATGGTACTCCCATCTACTACACCTTCGAGAATGTAGATGAATTTATCTCATTCTCCCAGGCAATGAGCCTGTATGTGATAGAAACTGTTCAAAATGGTTGGAAAGAAAAAGACAGTGTAGATTGGACAGTGTTTAATATAAAATAGACAAGAATGAAGAAAAAATTGATTGAATGGCTTGCACAAAGCAACAGGTGGAAACATCTTGTTGGGGGATTTGGTATCGGTATTTGTGCGTTTGATTGGTTTTCTGCAACCTATGCAGGTGTACTTACTGCAGGTGCTTTGGAGTATAAAGACAAGGCATATGGTGGCAATTGGGACTGGATAGATTTCGGCTTAACAGTGGCCGGAACGTGTGTAGGACAATTAGTGAGAACTATCGTATGACGGAAGTGCAACATGTAACGGAGGTGGCTAAAGGCATTAGTGACTATGGCATGATGGCTGTGAGTGCTGCATTTTTTCTTTTGCTTTCAGCAGCTATGATGATAGCACTATTCAAATGGTTTAAGAGTATGATAAACCGCCTTCTGGAACAACAGGAGTGTTTGAATCAATTGCTTGATACAGTACAAGATAATGTGAGTTTGCAACGAAACTTAATGGAAAGACTTCAACCTGAAACCTTACTGCGTATCCGGAATTTGACGGGTTTCGCTTTTGACCTTAGTATCGAACAGGTTTGCAGGTTGATAAAGCGGGTTCGAATAGAGAATCACATAGCTGATCGTGAAGCAACTGTAAATAAGATACGAAAGTCGTTACAAGTAATTCATGATGATCGAAAGAGCCGCTTTGACCCTTTTATATATCATGGAAAACCTTTGTCAGAATATTGTAATGAGAATTGGGTGGAAGATGTTGTGAGTGTAGTTGAAGGTGAAATTTACAATGAAGATGGTGAAAACAATGCACGTGCTTATACCAATGTGAAACTTGCATACGACAATATAAAGACAGATTTCTATCAACGTTTAAATAGTTAATTATGAAAATATTAATAGATAATGGACACGGGGAAAATACACCAGGCAAACGTTCTCCTGATGGAAAATTACGAGAATACCTTTATGCACGCGAGATCGCAGAATCTGTGGAACGAGCTTTGCGCGCGAAAGGATATGATGTAGAGCGTATTGTACATGAGATAATAGACGTGCCATTGGCAGAACGGGCAAGACGTGTGAATGAGATTTGTGCACGGTATGGGGCAACAAATGTATTGCTTGTTTCTATTCATTGCAATGCTGTGGGAAATGGAGAATGGATGAGTGCAAGAGGTTGGTCGGCATATACTTCAAAAGGTAAAACGAAATCGGATGAATTGGCCACTATGTTATACGAGGAAGCCGAACAGAATTTTGCTGGACAAAAAATCCGTAGGGATAATTCGGATGGAGATCCAGATTGGGAAGAAAACTTCTACATCTTAGTAAAAACTAAATGTCCGGCAGTTCTTACAGAAAACTTTTTTCAGGATAATAAAGAAGATGTAGCTTTCCTCAACTCAGATGAGGGGAAGCAAGCTATCATTAAAACTCATGTAGATGCAATAATCAAATACGTCACCAAGTATGGAAAAACTTAAGAATATTGCAGTAGTGTTGTTTATGGTTGTATTTCTTTCTTCGTTGTTTATGAATGTGGTACATTTCATAAGTAGGCAACAGAAAACAAGAGATACAACAAGAACAACCTATGTTGATACAATACCATTTTATAAGCCCATTCCTAAAGACAGCTTTGTTATTCAATATGTTACTGAACGTCTTCCTACAGTCTCGAAATTGCCGGAAAACGTACAAAAATTGCCTGAAAGCGTATCAGAATTTCCGAAAAGCGTGAAAAATTTCCATGAATCTGTATCAGAGGATAGTGTAGATGTGATTATTCCTATTACCAAAAAGGTATACAAGGATAGTTTATATACGGCATACGTAAGCGGATATAACCCGAAACTTGACAGCTTGGTATTACATTCGCAACATGAGGTGGTAACCATTAACGACTGCTATCCTAGGTCGAGGAAGAAACGTTGGAGTGTTGGTGTTCAAATTGGATATGGAATAGCATTGAGAGGGATACCGGAATTTACACCATATATTGGAGTTGGTGTATCATGTAATCTATTCAATTTTTAATTATGACAGATATTGCTTTAACCGTTAATAAAGAAAGTGTATATGAAGAAGTGGCGCAGACCACATCTTATACCGGGGCTAAAATGAAGGATGAACTCGCATACAACCGTATTTTCACAACGGATGAGGATAAGAGTATGTTGGAGCGTTTTTGGAATGAAAGCAAAAACACTGCTTGTAATAGCTTGAAAAAAATACTTCTTAACGAAGTCGAGAGAGAGGGGATATATCAGCTTTCGTTGGGGGTATCAAGTTCGTTTGATGAAGCTTTAACAGAAAGTATGGAACGTAGTCTGTTCTCGTTTTTTGTTATGAATATTACGGCAAAGTGGTACACATTTACCAATAAGGAAGAAGCTGCCGGATATGCAACGGAAGCCGCTACCTATATGGAGGATATAATGCGTAAGGCATTTTTCAAAAGAAAGCCCACACGTCCGACATACGAATAATCATTAATTCAAAATATTATGGCAGAAAATAAGAAAACATTAACCGTGACACAACAGGTCAAAGAACTTGTCTATGATATTCAGAACAAAGCGTATTTGACGGGACAGGCACGAGAAGCGGCCGGCAAGAGCTATCAAGTCGCATCCAATATGCAAGCAAGTGATGACGATGAAAACAGCTATCAGATACGTCGTTCGTTGGCCAATGCCTTTTCCTCTTTAAAAAGTCTGCTTGGAGAGTATCTCAACGAGGATAATACAACAAGCGATAACCTGATGGATGAAGAGATAGATAACAACGGTAAACTTTCATTGGAGTTTTTGCTTCCGTCTAACTATAACAACGCTTCGGCAGATGCACTTGGAAATGGTATACATTCATATCTCGTAGATATGGCACTTGGAGAGTGGTTTGCTATAACCAGTCCGGAAGATGCCAATGTGTACATACAACACTCCGGGGTGAGTCTTGAAAACGTGAAGCGTGCACTCTACAAACGCAGCCGTCCGGAAAGACCGACTTATGATTAATTAATGTTCAAGCCTATGGTATATTGTCAAAACAGCCAGTCTCAAACAAAAGCGGTAACACTTGTATTTAAAAGGGAAGAACTGCTTTACGATGCGGAGAATTATTCTTTTGTAGAGGGCGACATTATGCAAGCGGAAGATGAACACGCCAGACATCAAGTATTCGACATCGGTCAGGACGGTAATGTGGACAGAGTTACGAGAATACTTAACCTCGCGCATTCTGAATGCGTGGAAATGTTGTTTCCTTATACGAAAGAAGAAATTTCCGATAAGCAGGAACCCCTTGATAATGTTATGACCGTGCCGGAAGAATATCTCATAACCCTTGTTTTGCCCGTGGAATTTTCATTGTCTACCGTGAAGTTGCTGAAACATCTGATACACGAATATATGGTCTGCAAGGTTCTTGCCGACTGGATGAGCATAACAAATCCCGGCAGCCAAGCCAATTGGGAAGATAAAGCCCGAAATATCCGAATCAAGATACAGACTTCCCTTGTTTCACGGAAAGGCAAAATAAAACGAAAGTTGAAACCTTTCTGATAAAAGGAAGAGCCGGAGTGCATCACGCATTCCGGCTTTTTTACTAACAATCTTTCTTAACCTTAATATGAAAAACTAACCTATGTAAGTTATCTTGGTTTATTAAGCATACGGGGGCTGAATTGAACGGTAAATCCCAATAAACTTTCAGATTTGTCTAGTTTGCATATTAGTACAAGTCGGAATGTTTTGTATGGTGTGCCATGGAAACCTCGCATATATTTATCGGTACTACTCCATACTGCATGCCAGTTGAATAAATCATTTGAGCCATACAGAACTTGTGAGACATGGCTACTCTTGAAATATCCGCGTTGTATGATGGTGTCTATCGTTTTGAACATGTTTGGATCATCTATTTTGAACGGACGAGTGACAGCCAATGCAGTAATAGCTTCTATTGTGTCATCAGGTTGTGAGAAATTGACGAGATCATTATCTGAAGTCATAGCGAGTGCGTCAGGATAGGAGTTTAAACCACTCATGATGTTACTATGCATCATTCCCCATTGCTTACTATCCATTGAATATAAGTAGGCATAGGTGCATGATGGGGTGTGAATGATGATACGCTGGTGTATATAGTCGTAAATCATCCTACATGTTTTTAGAAATTCGCGGAAAGTTAGAAATTGAAAGTCTGTTGAATTAAATCTTGTATTATTAACCAATTTATTCAAATGGGGTAAAGAATTGATAGAGAAAGCCAATTCACTGTCCAAAATATCCGAAATACATTGGCTTGTAGAACCGCTAATAAGCATAATACCACGGTCAGTCGCAAATAGTACAGCATTATCAATCTGGGTTATACTATCGGAATTAATACACACATCACGTGTGATAGGCTGGCGGGCAGAATAGGAACCGGTAGAAGAAACCTCGAGAGCCCAAATTCCATCAGTAGAGAAACAGTAAAGAGGAAATTGACCAAATTGGCCTTGTGATAAAGCCTTTGCGGCTGAACTGAGTCCAATGATTGTACCTGTTCCAACAGTGCAGACTCCGAGAGCGGGAAATGAAAAAGGATCGTTTACATCAGAAGTATATATTTTATTTAGATATGGGATTCCGATTTCTGTATCAGTAATAAGGCTCATATCGGGGGTACTAGAGAAACTTGTGTTGATACTTCCGTATACTCCGTTAAGTGTTTCATGTTTATGTAATTTGCTATATGAATAGGATTTTACTCCATTGTTATCTATACGCTCAATAATAAGCTCTTTTGCATTGATATTGGGATAAAAGAAGTATGGATTAACTATATTCATTGGTATACCGGAAAGAAACTGTACCATAACTTTTCGTTTCTCGGCTTCAATGAAGATGTATGCTTTATAAGAATATGTTTTCTCAACGGCTTTTTTAGTTTCGTTATCATACTCTCCATTAGCATATTGAAAACAAGATTCAAGTGGGAATGTCGGAGGGATAATAGTTACTCCAGTCAGATTTAGGCGTGCGTTGTATGGAAATGCATACTTAGCAACAATTGTTCCGGTTAAATTGCTGTCACCCTCCATTACTTCTTTTGCCTCAAGTGAATTGAGAGCCCCATTTTCAATAGAAACAATGTTCTCTCCTGATTGTATTTTTTTTACGTCAATGGAAGAGATAAGGTAGAAAGGTAATGAAGAGTCATCATCTACAAGTGATTTACCTGACATTCCAAAAAATAAAGAGTCAGTATTGATTGATTCACGTGCGTTGTGAAGCCGATATATTAATTTCCCGTTAACATTTTCATTTCCGGAATTAGCGCAATACTCTAAAAATGCACCAGAACCGCCAAAAGGTCCCAAAAATCCGTATGGAGATATTGATTTACACATATTATCCTGATCGACTGTATAGAGTGGGGGAGTGATGAATATATCAATACTTCTAACTAATTCTCCCCATTCGGATATGGATTCTTTTACTTCATCAATGTTTGTTATCTCATAATATAATTTTGATGCAACATATGATACGACCATATTGAATTTGGTGTATAGACCATTATTCATTTCATAACCTGTATAATGTATGAGATAAGGTATGCCGTATGACGGGTAGATTTTAATTGGAGGTGAAATGTAGTTGAGTGTTCCGTCGTACATACGGTAAGCATATCTTATCATGAACGGATATTGGAATGACCCTGCTGTTTTTGCATCGGCGGTATATTTATTGGTATATGCCAGAACGGTGTCTCTTACAGCTTGGCTAGCTTCTGGTGAGAGAAGATACTGTCCCATAATTCCCCCCATACTAAAACCGGGGAAACTAGCAGATAACATATCAGAGTTTCCCATAGATGCTTTTAGTCGGAAGGAGAGCGATGGAAATACCGGATTACTTCCCATGAGTACGTAGGTTCCTGACTTGTAGAGGGCATAAATTATGCCCTCAGAAGTGAGTATGATTAATGTGTTTCCAAGTGATGTTACCTGATAGAGTTCTCCAGAAATAGATACTATATCTTCGGGTTGCTTATCAGTGTCGTTAGAGGATAACCATTGTAAGGCGGCGAATTCTGTATCGTAAATTATGTAATGTTTATATACCGAGATGTTGTGTATGTATATTACTTTTTTCCCTTGTGGGAGAGTGAATAAACATTGAGGCTTTTGAATGCCTTTTAATACTCCATCTTCAGGAATAAGATTCATTGCAACTGACAAGTCACCATCTGCACATTCGTAATCTGATGGATTGGCAGAATATCCATTGTACTTAATCTCTTTTATCATATTACAAAAGGTATTTAGTGATAATTGGTAATAGTTTACCGTATTCGTTTTCCGTTGGTTCTCCTACACATAATTTTACTTTATCTGTTGTTTTGCATTCTTGGAGAATTGCTGTACAAAGTCTGCTTGATGAAGTTCTGAAATGATTTCCTGCCTTATTTGTTGGGAATACCATTGCTTCATGCCTCCCGTTTGGTGAACGAAGTCTAACGTAAAGGTAAAATTCATCTTGGTCAATCATTATGTCCAAAACATCTCCGCGTGAGAGCTGGAGATGTTTTGCGACGCGAGCACTAATATCTATCCTTCCTGATGCGTAAAAGGTGATATCAGCTTTTCGGGTGTTTCCTAATATACTTTGCATTTGGCTTGTCGAATTTATAATAAGTTTTTCCTTGTGGAGTTTTCTGAATTGATACGGACAATTTAATCCGGCAACTATCAGATAATCCATATTCATAAAGAATGCGACCAACTGACGGGCAGAGCGTTTCAAATCCTATACATTTATACTTGTCGTTGTATTGAATATCACACATTTGGGTTGGTTGTTTAATATCTGGATTGATAGAAAAACCGAATGTGTCATTTCCGGAAATACGGAAAACGAATACACGCGCTGCATCACTCTTCCTGGCATTATTCTTGATATGCAAGAACAAGCGTTTGGAAAGCGTTATAGAGTTGTCTGTAGGATCGGCAATCACATAATACAGCAGTGATTGCCACCATAATTTTAACTTACTGATAATCATAGTACGAAAGTATGATGAATGATTAGCTTTTGTAGTTTAACTTTTTACTGACGTATTGAGATGCACTCGACGCGAACGAAAGGTAACCGTTTCGACAAAGGTAAACGATAAGGTTGTTTCGATTTCCAATCGATGCCGGTTAGCGGCTTCTTTTGTTGCAAAAATGTAAGAACAGATTTCTTGTTTGGTTGTACCTTTGGTAGCTACAATATTGGCATAATATTTGCGTCCGAAGAGGAACGCAATGATTTCTTTTAATACTGTTGAATTCATAATCTATTGGTTTTAATCTGTGAATAAATTCTTTTGTTCCGGTTGTTTGGGAGGAGGGATGATGCTATTAACACGTTCAATCTCTCGGTCAATCTCGGCTTCGAGTGCTTTGCAAATTCGTAAATTAGCTTGAGTACGACATTTGAAATATTCTTTTTGCGCTTTGCGCATCTGGACAACTTTGGTAAAGAGTGTTTTTGCATCCATTATTTCTTATATTTGTATTGTTCTTTAAACATCGAATCCGCTTCCTGAAATTGTTTTGTAAAGCGGTTTTCTTTATATTCTCTCTTGAAAGTCACATATGGGACTTTCTTTGTGTTACATCCTACTGTTAGAGCAAGAATAACACATATTAATAGCATTTTTCTCATTATTTCTTGTTTTGATATTGGTTAAAACAGATTCTCACATAACGATAGAATCGTATGTAGCCGAACGAATAAGAGGGACATTCTGTATTATCGGATATGTCAATTTGTACATTATAACCTTTCCTCCGCAAAAAACGGGCAGCTATCTCATCAACAGTATATCGCTTTTTGTGAATGTCCCAGCAACAGGAGTTCCATACAGTTTTAGGACTACCTTTTTTTAGGACTTTCTTAAAGGTTCTAATGGCTTGTATGATTTCTTTTTTGTTCATACTTATATTGATTTGAATTTACTTGTACCAACGTCCACCACAATATTTACATACGAAATATTTTCCCATACTCATCACCTGAACTTTTTCATCAACACATATACGACACATGCAAACATTGTGGTCGCCATCTGACACGGGTTCCTGAATTTTATCGTATTCCCAAAAAGATAGTTTACCTTTAGCCGGTATTGGTTCTGGAAATAATATGGGATTAGCTAATATCCAGTTATAAATAGGATTTTCATAATAGCCTTTACTAGCATCTGTTTTCTCTGCCCATTTAGAAGGATGATTGATTGAGCATCCAATTATTTCCACACTTCCAATGATAGCAGAATTGACAATGTCCTCTGCACATATTATTTTTCGTTGAAACTCAACAGGCAGACTATCCCATTGAGTTTTTGTAAATACACTATTGGGATTTCTCATTTCTACAGGTTTTCCACTTGCATGGATTAACACTCTATGCCCTATGTATTTCTCTGGACACGCCCAAGTACGGTTCTCGATGTTTTTAAAACCGTGGACTATCAAAGAGGCCCACGGTTGTTTTATTGTTATTGCTTTCATTTCTTTATTTTATTTGGATTATTGTTTGATTTCTTGATAGCCTCTTGCTACAAAGAACTCTCCCATTTTATAAGAATCACAAAAAGAACTTGTATTGGTAAGCCATTTATTATTTTTGAGACATTTGTTTCTCCAATAAGTCGGTGCTGGAACCCTCTGCATTTTACAGTATTCACAACTGGCGCATACCATGTTTACTTTTACACCATAAGGGCTAATCATTTTCTTGCTCATATTTAATCATTAATTTTCAACAATTTATTTATCTTTGAATCACATCTAACAGTAGGAAGTCCTTTAAGATATTTAATGAACCACCTGCGCCCTTTGTATTGAAATGAAGAATGTTTTATGGCTTTGTAATAATCATATCCGCAATCTTCAAAGACGCTATCAGGAATACCTTTTTCTATCAGATTATCTATAATTTCATCAATTAAAGGATGTTCGTCACATTCTCCCCAATAGTTCCAAGTACAATAATAAACCTCATCAAGATAGCCACGCCAGATAAAAGATGAACCTTTGTTTTTATACCGCTTTCCTGTCTCTCTATATGACGCCCAATATAAATTAGGCATATTTGATAAAAGCCCTTTGCGATAAAGAAGCCTAACTATTTGTTTCTCTTGTTTATTCCAGACTCTGTTTGATTTAGGAGTTCTGCTCATATCTGTTCTTGTTTTGAACCTACTCAAAAATACTTTGAGTAGATCTTGGTTTATAATTTATCCAAATCACTTCTTGTACTTCACCGGATCTAATATTGTTTTTCTTTTTGGGAAACTTTATCATAGTCCAATCTCCATACAATTCTTGCATAAGAGGGCAATCGTAACTACTTATCATTGCCTTTCCTCTAATAGAATGTAACCGTCTGGATAGTTCTCGGTGTTGATCGTTTGAAAATTCAAACTTATAATCCTTCGAGGAAGCTCGGCATTCAAGTGGGTAAGGTGGATCAACATAAAAGAAAGCTCCGGGGAAGTCGATCTTGTCAATACAAGCAGAATAATCTAAATTCAGAATTTGAAAGTTGGATCTGATAACTTCTGCTACCTCATGTAGTTTTTCAATAGCATTGTTCCAGCGAGATACGGTTTCCCCACCTTGGCAATTAACATGCTTCTTTGCCATGTGCCATCCTTTATTTTTTCGTTGTGCTCCAAGACCAAAGAAGGATTGTCTGACACGAACATAAAACCTACGGGCTTGCTCTATTTTATCTGCAGATGGTTCCCATGAATTTTTGTATTCAAGTTCGGAACAGGGGGTTAAGAGTAATAACCTGATAAGTTCTGGTTCATGATCTCTTAAAACTGCAAAGAAGTTTGTTATATCTGCATTTAACTCATTGGCGGTTTTAATCACTTTACCGTTATAATTGAGAGATACTACCATACTTCCAGCGAAGAGATCCACTAAATGAGTAAAGTTATCTGGAAAATATTTATATAAATATTCTAACCAGGTAAACTTACCTCCGAAATAATTGAAAGCTATTAATTTATCTTTGTTTCCACTCATACCTATTTATTTTAGGCTAGACATTCTCTTTTTCTTCACGTAGTTTCTTTTTCTCCATATAAACCTTATACTCCTTGCAGACTGTTGGGCGTGTCTTATTGCAATTGTATGCGTGTCTACGGCTGTAATTTTTGCAATGCGTGCGGGTACACCAGTGACCGGGGCAAAGTTGCTTACATATAACATCTATCGCATCATACACACGATGATAAGAACGCTCACCTTGCCTTTCAGTGATACTGCTATTCTCTAGCATAAAGTGTACTAGTTCTTCATCATGCGAAATACCTTTTGTTTCTTTCGGGAACTTTATTTCCTTCTTGGTTCGCTTCTTACAATCAAGGTAAGTAAGCCACATGATATGCTGGGGTGTTCCTAGACTTTTCATACTTTAGTTCCTTTCTTGTTTTCTTTTAAATAATTAATATACTTTTCTTTAGCTTCTTTGAAGAAGCTAAAGCCACACTTTATAGGCAAATCAAATAGAGTTTCCGGCTTGTTAACATCCATTTGTTTGATGAAATCAGATTGCAATATTTTCTTGTCCCAACAAGCATATTCAATTGCAGACCAATAACGATTTAGTATGCCACCAACAGACAACCACCATAAAAAATCATTCAATAGTTTCATTTCTGTATCTGATTTTTAGTGTTATTATTTTTCTTCATCCTTCAAAAAGCCACTCCGGTCAGGATATACCTTTTGTTCCAGTTTCTCCATTTCCTCAATAGCTTTATAGGCATTATTTATATCATCTTCACGATATGGATTATTAGGATTATCGCCAAATAAACCATATATGACCTTGTATGAGAGCATGTGAGCACGTTGTCTATCAATATATTTTTGTTCACAGGTCGCAGTTCCGTCAAGCGATCCTCCAAGGCTATTTGTGACAGTCATAAGCCTTGCTAACAATTCCTTTTGAGTTTTATTCATTACTATTCTTGTTTTGAGCCTAATTAGGCTACATCGTTAATACTAATTTCTCCTTTCAAAACTCGCTCTACCTGTCGATCAAGTATCTCTTGAAACTCTATCTGGCAGATAAGAGAACAATCCGGTATAATCTCTTCCACTGGATCACCTCGCCATGTTGGTAGTTCGTCCAAGAAGATGCGACCGTCTTTATCCTTTAGGCATGTTGCACCTACATCGCGTTCAATCTGCGCTATCTCATTGAATACATCCGGGAAATCCTTCCGTATCTTGTTCCAGTATCCCATACCACCTTTCACGCAACCGATGCAGTTGTTGTTATTGTAACCCATCGAATACATTACAGGCTGTTTAATCCCAGCTTTCCAAAGCATACCCATTGCATCCGGCTTTGTAATCTGCTTTTCAATAAGCGGGAATACTGGCTTTGTGTTCGGGTACTGCTGCTTTAATCGGATAGCCCGGTTAATCTCTTTTGGATCGTAATCAAATCCCCAAACTTGTCCGTCCCAAGAACCAAGTTCCTTTTCTAACTTATACCGAACTTTCTTTTTCAGTTCGAGAGTGCAAGCTGCACCATGCGCGCCGTTAATATACCCTTTTCGCAATACATCAGACACGCAGGAGTACTTATCACTCCGGATAATGTGGATAGGTTGATTGTACCACTTTTCACAATCTGCAAGAAAGCGAGTATTATCAGGATGACCGGAGCCAGTTTCAATGTAGTAGAGTTGTACATTTTCGTACAGACTCAACGCTATCTTACAAGCGACTGCGGATGTTACTCCGCAAGAAAACCATGCAATTATCATAATTATTCGTATATTTGCCACTCATCATTAAAAACTTATATTTATGGAATTTATAAAAACTTATAAAGTGTTTTTTCTCCTTTTGTCGGTCTCGTTATTAATATCCGTATTAGGTCTGTTTATTAAGTGCGTATATATTACCATTGGGGGCATTTTATTTTCTACTGCAATAACTATTTACAGAACATATCAGTCTTATAAAGGCAATAAGGAATTAAAGACTCAAATTTCCAATCTTGAAAAAGCTCTTAATATTAAAAAAGATACTAATGGAGAGATTGAATCAATAACAATCGACGGAGGTACATTTTAGTTTATATCTACTTTGTTTTACTCTAATTGTTCTATTTCTTCAATCGCTTTGAAAATTTCAAGAATCACCTGCGGAACTATGGCGTTTCCATATCCTTTAATTGATTCCTGTCTCCATTTTGTGAAAGGAATGGTAAGGTTGTCCACATTAAAGGGAACCCCATCATTTCCTCGACAAACAGGGGATTGAGTTGGGAAGTTCTGCCACCATTCTGTAAGCAATGTTCCCCTAGCATTACTGGAAGATTGCAGAGGCTGTCCGTTCTCATCTTTCCATCCTTCCGTTTCAGTGTTTGAGGGGAGACGGAGGGTTGATAATCTCGACGTATCGGAGTAGGTAACATCCCATTCACTGCCATTGCGGTCAGAGCTGTTCCCATCTGACTGTTTGGATTGTATTTTTTGCTGTATTTGTCCGCTTCCCGAGCATTGGGAGTCGGAAGCAACTGAACCATTCTTGCAAGTCCTACACTTCCGTTTATCCCGTTTTGATTGATCTTCCTCGGAGTTCCGTTTCCTGTTGTAATAAAATGGTCGTTCTTTCCAATTATCGCTCCGGTTGTTGCATCGCTTGCCATTGGTGTCGGGAGCAATTCCATCGGATAGAACCTTGTCTTCCCGTTCTCGTCGCACATCTTCAGTCCTTGAGTCTGCACAGTGGGCAACAAGCCATACCCTGTCTCTTCTGTGGGGCGCTCCGACGGCACAAGCCGGAATAAGCAACGGTTGGACGGAATATCCTTCTCGCTCAAGGTCTTTACAGATGGTTTCGACAACATACTCTTGTCGTAGCAATATTCTTTTTCGGTTATCTTCTCCGAAAAGAGAGGTTTGGCTTCCCACTTCAGTCTCCTTGCCGGGCTGAACCATTGTGAGGATTCCAGCAACGTTTTCACCAATAACCCAAGCGGGTCGGATTTCTCGTATAGCACGGAGCATGTGTGGCCAGAGATAACGGTTATCATCCGCTCCCTTTCTCTGACCTGCGAGGGAGAAAGGCTGGCAAGGAAATCCGCCTGTGAGGACATCGATTCTTCCTTTCCATTGACTAAAGTCTGTTTTGGTAATATCTTCATAATGTTCAGAATTGGGGAACCAATATTTTAGTATCTCATTGCAAAAAGGGTTTATCTCACAGTGAAAGGCATTTTTCCAGCCCATCCATGAAGCTGCAACGCTAGGGGCATCAAAGCCGCTGAATAAACTGCCATGAACTAATTTCATTTTAGATTTTGTTTATTAATACTCATTTGACATTCTCTCAACTTTTTGAGCAAGAATCTGCCGGGCTGGTTGATGCCGCCTTTTTTAATTTCGGCAATCAGCTTTTTACATTCTTCGAACAGTGTCGGGTCTTGGATATATAGGCGAACTGAATCAGCATCGGATTTTGTCAGGTTCATTAGCAGAAAAACATACACAAAGTAGTTTTCATGAGACATCACCCTTATTTGTCCTTCACGCTCCATTCTCTGTAGATTTTGGATGATTATATAGAAGTCACACATTGAGGGATTATCTAACCATTGCTTGATGAGTCCCGTGCCGATAGATGATTCTTTACCGTTTTCGGCAAGGCGCATAGCTTCCCATATGTCATTTTCTGTTATACCCGGTTTACCACGCAATTCTGCCTTAATATCAAAATATTTTTCAGAAGAAGGAGACGAAGTTATTCTTCCTCCTCTGTCCGACGAAACGACCCCGTTAGGGGGAGTTTGAGGAGGTATTTTCTTTTCTTTTATTTCCTTTTCTTTTATTTGTGTACTTTCTGCGGAGTTTTTGGGCTTTTCTTCGGAAGAAATGCGTTTATCTTCGGAAGAAATAAGATTAAACTCTGAAAATTCACACTTTCTTCTGCAATCATCACATATTCGTTTATAGCGTTCTTGTATTCCGATTGAAGTGAGAACTTTTTCCTTATCAAAGAGTTCTTTAGAAAACAACCCTAGTGCCAGGCAACATTTGACGACTTCTTGTATATACGCTTCTTCAAAACCGGTTTGTTCCGATAATATGAAGGGCAACTCTTCGTCCCACAACATGTAATACCCATTCTTATAGATAAGACAAAGCAGGAGAGCATATACAGTGACAGCCTTGCCACGCTGATACTTGATCAGTTTCCTTATTTTTATGTCCTGAAAAAAGTCAACATCAAAAGGAAAATAGTCGAGCCCTTTTTTTACATTTCGTCCCATAATTCTGCATTTTTTAGAAACTCATCCACCTCACGAATGAAATCATCTAGCGAATGGCATACAACATATTTGTATTCTCTGTTTTCACAGATCATCTTTTGCCATTGTTTTTGCGATGGGGATTGATAGCCACCTTTCTTTTTCATTTCAATGAGTAGCGCACCGTAATCACGATTGCTTTTCAATAGGATCAGGTCGGATACACCGGCTATTACACCCTCGGCTTTAAGTTTTGATGCTGTTACAGCATCACGTCTACCACCATTTGGTACGGCGAATAGTCGACCTTTCAACTTCGGATACCTCAAATTGAAGTATTTTACACAAGCGCATTGTATGCGGTGTTCCTCATCGTTATGTTTTTGCTTCTTTTTTTGTTTTCTTTCCTTTGAGAGCATCTCTTCCAATGTCATGGCTGTTTTCATTTTTAGGTGTAACAATGGTGTCCTTTCCTGTTTTGTCGACTACGACTTTCTTTCCTCCAACTGTTATTGTTGTCTTACAACCTTCAGGAAGTGATTGGATGAAATTGCGTACAATAGGGGAGTTGGCATTTTCGCTGATGGTATCTGTTATGGATTCTTCGGCAGAATACGGGTAAACATCCATGATAGCGGTTTCAGCAACAGATGCAATTTGATAATCTGCCATGGTTCCTTTCATTCCTTCATCCAGCTTTTTCACTGCATCACGCAAGTCGGCAGCTTGTACCAATACTTGAGTGGAAGCCTTTTTTTCCGCACCGCTTTTATCATCCAGCGTGATGAAAATAAGTTTGCATTTGAACCAGCGGTCGGCACTTTCTTCGTCACTGGGGAAAAGTTCACTATAGTTGGCACGTTTAATATCTGATATAGTAAATTCTCCAGAGATAAATGGGGTCATTTCTTCGATGATTCGTGCTTCGGCTTCTGTAAAGCTAAGTGCATCGACAAGATAAGGTTCTGTAACCTTCTTGTTCATTCCGTTTTCCATTACCTTTTCGTAACGGATTTTACATTCAAACCATGTGTGCATCATCTGTTCATTTGAGCTTTAAGTTGTTTACTAATGATGAGCTTAGCAGAGCGTTGAGATGGAATAACAACTGTTGTTCCCTTGCTAATATTCCGTGCTTTCTTTCTTTTGGAGGTGTATGCCTTAATTGTGGCAAAACCACGGATATAAACACTTTCACCTCTACAAAGAGAATTTTCAATAGCATCAAAAACACAATCTACGGCTTGAATAGCTTGTGAACGACTAATAGTCGTATTGTTGATGACGTGTTCAACGATTTCATTTTTTTTCATTGCTGTATTTTTATTAAAATGGTAAATCACTTCCGTTAGGTCTACAATCCTCTATTTTGTACTGAGTATCTTCAACTGATTTTATTGTACATAAAACGTATGCTTTCTTCTTAAGAAGAGTGGCAAGTCTTTTCGCTTCATTTTCGGCGCTTTCCAAATTCTCATGTTTGTAGGTAGGCGTGGCGCATCCTTCTACAAATACCATATAAAATTTATCCATAGCATTTATTTATTCTGTGGGTTAGTACTTCTTCCCGTACATATCTTCACGGAGTTCGTTATACTTCATTTTGTGTTCTATGTGCCAGAGCAAATCAATATCAAGTATATCCGACAATACGAATACTTGTGTAATCGCATAATTAACCAGCTCTTCCAATGTGTATTTATAATTTGTAATATCTTTTACAATGGAATGAATATTCTCCGTAAAGGTTTTCTTCTTGGATACCACATTGACAAGTGCAAACCTGTTAAGATTCAGATTTCGCAATCCAGCCAAATCCAGTAAGCGGATTACAGTATCAGCTAACTTATCTCCTACTGTATCTTTGATATGTTTTTCAAAGGCATTTCTATAACGTACGTTCTCTTCTACTAATGCAGAGTAAAGATTAAAATCACGTTCAAACATTATTTTTCCTTTGAAGTATTTTCTTTTTCTATCGGCTTCCACAGCTTTCATGAGTTCGGATATTACAAGGCAAAGACAGTGCTCGTTACTCAATTCTTGATCGTGGAGGCCATGTTCACAAGCGGTTTTATATGCTTTGTCTCTTAACTTGTTTAAATCTATTTTCTTCATATTCTATTCAACTATGAACATTGTAAATAAATTGTAGTTCCATCAGTACTGATGCAGTTTACTTCAAATTGAGTCCAAGAGTTTTCCCAACATTTTGTTCCAGGTGGAACTTGTATAGTGACATTGACGTCTTCATCTCTGTCGCATTGGTCTAATGCTTCTTCAAACTTTTCTAAAAAATCATCTAAGCTCATTTCAGTGTTATTTATTTGTTACGATTAGAATTATAGCTGCAATGGCAAAAGTCATTCCTAAGATGGCATAGGTACATGACTTAAATGAATTGGATTCTAAGGTACAATGAAAGTTAATAGCAAAGAGGATGACATTTAAAATCACAAATATTACATCGAAGCAGGTTTTCATATTACTTTATTTATTGGTTACTACTAATTTTTTATTCAGTTTTTTTATTAGTTGTCTTATTACCCATGCGCGACATACATTACGTTGTCCGGGATGATTGTCATACATTATTGCAGCATCATCAAGATATTTGATAATTTTCTGCATATCTGTTTTGCATACTTCCATTATCCCGATGCTGTTAAGAATGATTTGACCAATTCATTGAAATACATTTCATCGGTCGGAATATCATCGTCAGAGTTCATAATCTCGGATGCGATGGATTTCTTACGGTGAATAAGAGAGTATATCGTATGGTCGATTGTACCACGACCAAGCAGATAATAACAGGTTACATTGTCCTTTTGCCCTATACGGTGTGCACGGTCTTCACATTGACAGCAATCTGCATATGTCCATGCAAGTTCAATGAAGGCTACATTTGAGGAAGCTGTGAGTGTGAGACCAACGCCGGCTGCTTTAATGGAACAGATGATGAGCTGCACATTTGGGTTGTTTTGGAAAGCATCCACAGAAGCCTGTTTGTTTATTGCGCTATCGCGCCCTGTAACCGTGACGGCTTTCGGAAATACCCTTTGTAGTTCATCCACAATCTCATGAAGCGAGCAGAACACAATCAGTTTTTTGCCACTGTCAAGGAATGTCTTGATAAAGTCAACAGCTTGTGCTATTTTCCCTTTGGTGGCTAAGGAACGAAGTGTCATGAACTTCACAAGTGCTTCCATACGCATCTTGCGGCGTATTTCCCAATCTGTACATTCTGTATATTCTTGTAGGTATGTAGCGAGATCGGAAGCTGCAAGATTGTATTCGGCACTGTTGGATATATCGACATACAGGTCTACTCGTGTTTTGTCAGGTAGCTGGGGAAGTACCTTTGCTTTTTCACGGCGTATCATGCAAGTATCATAGAGTTGCCGAGATAGTTCGGAAAGTGGTACAGCCGGTTCCGCATCCTTGTCTTTCAGGTCAGTGCAATAGTCAGCTATGAATTTTCCGCGACCGCCAAAGTCGTTTAATCTGTTCATGATAGAAAGTTGCGCTATCAAATCCTCCGGACGGTTGACAACGGGGGTACCTGACAGGAGTATTATCCATTCCTTGCCAACAGACAAACCTTTGGTAAAGATTGTTTGCTGTGCAGACGGGTCTTTCACACGATGGCTTTCGTCGATGATGATTGATTTGAACATCTGTATTTGAGGACAGAATACAACATCTTTGAGACGGAACTGCTTACTTTCCGCTTTGATGTCCCAAACAAAATATTTGCGCAAACTTTCGTAATTTACTACTGCTACCTGATGCACTCCCATAGATAACAAGTAATTCCATGTCGTACGTACAGCATTGTCAAGAACGACTGCAGATTTATCTGTGAATTTCTCGAATTCGCGTTGCCAGTTAATTTTGAGCGAGGACGGGCAGATAACAAGACAAGGATATGCATTGGCTGTATCAACAATGCCGATACTTTGCAATGTCTTTCCTAATCCCGGTTCGTCACCGATAATAAGACGGCGGTGTTTCAGTCCATAAACTATACCTTCACGTTGGTAGTCGTATGGTTCAACGCGCAGATGATGTTTGAGTCCGTTCATTGTTGTATTTCCATCCATTAAGTTCGTAAACACGTTTCTTTGCTTTTTCACGGTCGTAGAAGATTGGCTCGCTAAGTACCGGAGATGATGACTGAAAACTATCTGTCACCTCTGTATAGCGGTATATACGGAATCCTCGTCCGTGTAGAATGTAATGATATTGTCCTACTTGCGATTTCATTTGAATTCTTCTATTTCTGTGATTAAATCATCTTTGTCAATACCTTTGATATACTTGTTGAGAACAAGGTCAATACATTGGTTATAGAATTTCTCAAATTCGTGTTGTTCCATGGCGGCAAACGATATACTGAGATACTCTATTTCATGTTCACCATATTCGTTGAGAGTGTTAGTGAAGTAGCCAAGGTCACGTTTGAATCGGCGAAGCATATCCTGTTCATTATGTATGTGCCACTTTTCGACTAATGGCAGGGGCAAATTGTCGAAAGTAAGGCGTACCAAAGCGAAAAACTTCTTGTGGTGCTCATAATTGCGGGGATTGCTAACCTTGCACTTGACTACATTACCAATCTTCAAGTGTTTCTTTAGTTCGAGGTCTGTATTATACAAAGGAACTAATCCATATTGAGTTACTTTGCAATATATATCCATTGTTAATTGTCTTGTGGAGTTAAACACCAGTACTGGAAAGCCAATTCTTCATATTTCTCGCGTCCACGGTTGTAGACCTTATCATCCCGATTGATGAACTTCTTGAATACTTTGCAGTTCTTTTTGCTGATAGCATAAATGAAATCACGGTTGGAACCAGCAATGTCCATATACCAAGCACGACTCCTGTCCCAATCGAAGAAGTCAATCGCTTCTTCAAACTGTTGTTGTGTTGAGGCAAATGTGGTTTTAAGATCACCGCCGAAAAGACCGAGCCACCAATCCCACTTACATCGTGTATCAAGCGAAAAGGGGAAACCACAATAAGTAAATTGTTGTTGTGTGTTTACCATGAAACGCTGTGTTTCGGCATATCCAAGCACTTTAAAAAGAAACTCATCACGGCGTGCTTCCATGCGAAGAGCCTTTAGCATTTCTTGTGCATGCCGGAACTCATCTTCGGTATATTGTTCATCATCTACTGTCAGGCGGTAGTAGTCTACTCGTGCAGGTTCAGTAATAATTGCATCTACCAACGAGCCGAAACGAAATGCAGCTTCCTTATCACCGAATTGCATCCGAGGATGGAGAATGTTTTTTAGTTCGGTGAGGTCAGAGTTACTAACCTCACTACGACTATAATATGTATCGGGATTGTGACTCATGGTTACTTTGCTTTCACATCGTCAATATATTGTACACTCTCATTTTCAATATAGACACTATCCTTGTTAGCCAGTTTTTCACAGAACGTAATTTGTTTCTTGAATAACTTACTCAACTCTTCAACCGAAAGTGTACACCCCTCCTTACTCCACCACATTGAGAGTATTGGCATGATACCTTCAGGATTAAGTAACTCTATTTTTTGAGTGACTTTTACTTTGGGCTGATAATTCTGCATAGAAGCCTGTTCAGAAAATAATCCGTTCATTTCAGCTTGCTGGCGTGCCATTTCCGCCTTTTGCTTTTCTTCCTCTTCTTTGCGTTTGCGTTCTGCCTCTCGCTCTTCGGCTTCCTTGCGTTGGCGTTCTTCCATTTCAGCTTTGACACGTGCAGCTTCGGCCGCATCAGCTTGTGCCATGCGTTCGAGGTTTGCTTTTTTTGAGGGCAGACGGTCAAGAATGAAATCCTTGTTGTCTTGGATTTCTGCAGTGTATTGTTCGGTAAATTGCTTACCAAGGCGTTCCTTTGTGCCAGTTTCAATTTGTCGAAGCTCGTCTACCGAAACATTGCCAGGTATACGGATAAGAGTATGGAGATTCTTTAACCAGTCAGCAGGAAGAGAAGCCGAAAAGTTCTTTACCTCACTGTACACTGTGTTATAGTTCTCGAGCGTAACACTGTTATCCTTTGTAGTGAGCCAATTGATGGATTGATTGAGATATGTTTGGAATTGTGCCTTAAAATCCCCTTCAATGTCTTGTCTCAATTTTACACGGGCTTGTTCCGCTTGTTGACGTTTGTACTCTTCCTGACGGCGTTTTTCTTCTTCGGCACGTTTCTTTGCTGCATATTGGTTACGGTATTGTTGGAGTTTATAGGGGATAGTATCAACTTTGGTGGGGTCAATAGCATTCTCTATTACCGTAAACTCTCGACGGATGTCATCAAAAAGTTTTGTGACAGGCGAACGTTTCTCGTTCATCTTCTTGACTGTTTTACGTGCTTTTTCGATGAAAAGAGCTGCCTCTTTATCAAGTTCGTCAGTCATTCCACCATTAGTTGTAATGGTATTGAGTATGGATTGCCCGGCACTGATACATCTTTCACATGACAGTTTATTGTCATTATATGATTGTGGAGCAGCAGACACTATGGTCTGTATATTTTCCTGCTTGATGATTGCTAATTCTGAAGACATATGTACAATGTATTAAGGTTAGAAAGTATCATCGTTATCTCCTTGACTTGCTGGGTCAATAGTTACCCCTGCCGACATGTCAGGTTGAGGTGCAAAATGCTGCTCTTCTTGCTTTTCCTGTGGTTCGGGTTGTGTGGTATCAATTCCACTGTAAGGATCGAAACTTCCTTGTGGGTTATCAATGATGTCGGATTCCATGACGGACCCTTTGCCGATATTGATTTTAGGATAAGTCTTGAAAGCGTGTTTGATGCATTTGGCAATGAGGAAGCCGGTATCAATCTGCCCATTGATATTGTAGAGTGCATTGCTTTTCACTACAGTTTCTCCGGTGCGGCGGTCTTTATAGGAATTTTGTTTCTCTGAATAACCTTGTAACCGTTTCCAGTCGGTTTCTGTCATAACAGAATAGTCAATTGACCCATCTGCACGTGTGATTTTGACAAAGCAAGCAACAATACGGTCGCTTTTGCGAGGAAATGCAGACATATAATTGACAATCTTCACTCCGTTCTTCTCTCCATATTCAAAACTATCTCCGTCATAGACAATAACTGGATTGTCGGCATGGCGTATCTGTCCAACTTTTGCACGCAGTGCCAGCTCTCCATATCCGGAGATAGCGAGACTGCATACTTTTTCCCAAACTTCTTTGCCGTTTGAATCAACTCCCACTTTGCAGTTACGGGTAAGAAGATAACACAGTGCTTGCGCACCAGGAGCCAATGTGATACCTTTGACAGCAAGGTCGATAAACGCATAGAAGATAGATGTTCCGGAGCATAAGCGCAACTCATCTTTGTCGCGTAACTGCTGGTTGAAGTAAATAGCTTCACGTTCATAGACGTTTTCTCCGCCTTCTTTCCAAATGGAATTATACACGCTGATAAACTGGCTACGTACACGTTCATTGCGTATTACGTCAATTGCTTTCATTTGTTGCAACTCTTTAGCCAATGAAATAGCATTGCTCATAATTAAAAATTTAAAAGGTTTATAATACAGTTTGCTTTTGTGATCCGAAGCAGATTCGAACTACTACTTTCTATTGATGTGCTTCCTACACTATCGGATCTGGTTGTCATTTGAAATAGTCTTGTTGTTTTTGTTGAAGGACGCGTAACTCTACTGTGCGATATTCAACTTTGCCCGGGCGCTTACAGGGATTTATCTTACCCTGCTTGCGCCATCTATCCACATTGCCGCGACCGAACATTGCGTATGCTTGTCGCTGACTAACCATTTCGGGATCGTTGCGTGTGTCAGCAAGCATTCGAACCACTGATGTAGCAACATCGTGGATGAATGTGTCATAAGTGACAGATTTATCTGTGAAATCAAGTGTGAACATAGAGTGTTACTTTCTTTGATTATTGTGACAATGCATCGTAATATTGTTTATTGGCCATATATTCATCGGCTATTTGGCGGTCGGTGCATCCATTACCGAGTTTCAGATATATAGCCTCGTATGCCTCTTGTGGCATAGCATAAACTATTTGTTCTGTACGATCAGTGGTACCTGCTATACCAAGTAAGCAGAAGAACATAATGAAGCCTGCTACAAAAACGACGATTTGTTTAGTGACTCTGTTGAAATTCATAATTTAATTTTTTACGTACACATTGTATTTATCTAGTGATTTCTTTCACGATTGAAAAGCAATGCATTGGTTGCATTTATGTCGATGAAGTTTGTCCAACCGGCTTTATGTAGTGCAATTGCCGCTTCTCTGATTGTTATTGAACCATTCTCAACTTTATCTCTTAGTGATTCTAGTATACTTCTCATTACTTCTTTGTTATTTATGGATTATTTTAATCGGGTTACTGTTATGGTGCGTTTTTCGCGATCAGTCTCTGTTTGATACTTGCGGTCAAGAATTAACCCGAGGTCAGATGCCTGGGCACGCACACTCTTGGTTTTCGCTATGGGGAAAGTAATCTCTCCGCCTACTTTCAAATCCGTTAAAGCTGGACGTACTTTTACTTGATTTTCTGCCATTTTCTTTGAGGTTTATGGTTTATTGTTTAACTTTATGGTGCAAATTTAATCAAATATGATTTGATTAAATCAAATTTGATTTGAAAATTTATATAATTAATAATAATTAACGTATTTGTGATTTATATAAATCGTGTTTGATTATGAAATTGGAAAGAGTAAATATTGGTATGAATATCGAACAGAAGCTGAATGAGCTTGGTATTTCAAAATCAGAATTTGGCAGAAGGATTGGTATTCCACAGCAAAATGTGAATAGAATACTTGAGAAGCCCAATATTGACACTGAAAGATTGATTGCTATAAGTGAAGCGTTGGAGTATAATTTCTTCAGTGATTATTCGAGTGAGTACAACAAGGTAGTTGCTTCTGGTGAGGGTTCTGTTGCTGTTAATGGAAACAATAATAGTAATGTTGTTGCTGGTTGTGATGCAGCTTTGTTGCAAGAACGCATCAAACATTTGGAGGAACTTCTTGCCGAGAAAGAACGGTTAATTACGGTTTTAATGGAAAGGAAATGAATAAAAGTGCCATTTTTATTACTTTCTGTATAAATCTTATGCTGTTTTTCAATTCTTGTGAAGGTGATGATAGTATACTGAACGAAAAGACTATAACGTATGAAGTGATGTGTGTGAGATCTGGCGAACTCCTAGAATCGGGTGATTTCCTCGGTGATTATTTCTACAGTCATCATACTTGGACAGAACCTATTTACTATCTAGAATCATATGATAATGAATATTGTGAAGATTATGCTCATGTGAAATTTCCTAGTCTTTACAATTTTCGAAACATACAGGATTTGCTGGGATGTTATAGTTCTCTTCATGTGTCTGAAGGAGAATATACTTGTGATAAAAATGAAGAAATAACAGACAGTATATTTAGGCTTGAATTTTATAAAGAGAAATGCTTGGTAAAAATTCATGCTACGAAGTGTTTGCTTAATAAAGGGCAAAAGTTGGAACGTAAGCAATATACATGTTTGTTTAATGAAGGCTCTTATAGTATTGATCAACTTCATTCTTTTAGAGTTACTGAAAATGAAGCGGTAATTGTATCTAGTGGGATGCCGTCATATCATATACCTTTAATGAATTATCGAGGTGTGATTGATGGTAAATGTAATTATACAAATAGTTTAGAAAAAGCTGTTGATATAAATATGGTTTTAGAATATTCAATAGATGGTAATTATGCTCTTTTGATGCGAGAGGATGGAAAGCTATGGGGGAAGTTCTGTTTAAAGAACAATATTTTAGTTTTTAGTTGAGATATTCTCCTCGTTCATCCATTCATGATAATCAAGGTGAGTGATTGATGTAAATGCACTATCGGCAGACCATTCAGGACTGCTGCCGTCATTACGCTTGATGTATGCAAAGAGCAATTTGGTGTACAAGCGGCGGTAATACCATCTGCGATATAGTTTGATAATCTTTTTCATGGCGACAAAGGTAACAGATTGAATGGAAAATAGAAGTATAACTTTAACCATATATGAGGATAATTGAATGAAAAAACGGTGCTAACAAATAGTTGTACAATATTATAGAACTCGTTGAAAAGCAACGATAATTAGCTGCGGCTCAGGCAGCTATAGAAGGATAGTCAAATACACTGGTTAGGTACTTAACTATCTGTTATGTAGGCTGTAATCATCTCATAGAGTTGATTGCAGCCTATTTTTTTCAGTCGATTATTTGCTATTACTAGTTGCGATGTTTACTCAAAGTTTACACTCGCTCAAGATGTGTACTTTATGAAAAACTAACTAAAAAGTTGTTTTAATCAAAAAAGGGTTATACTTTTGTTCCCCGAAAAATTAAGGTATTAGGCTTTTAAGAGGCCTGAATGTTTAACTAAAACAACGATAAAATGAAAAAGATTGTAGTTTTGATTTTTGTAGTGATGGCGGCTTTGTCTGCTAAAGCACAATTTTATGTGGGTGGAAATGTGGCATTGTGGCATAATGACGATGCAGATAATACATCTTTCCTGATTGAACCGGAATTTGGATATAACTTTAGTGAACGATGGGCAGTGGGAGCTACTTTAGGATTTGCTCACAATAGCAAAGAAACAGTAGGTTTTAAAAATGCTTTTAGTTTTGCTCCTTATGTTCGTTATTCATATTACGAGAATAAAGTAGTACGTCTGTTCTTGGATGGAGGTATTGGAATTTCTTCTGTTAAATACGGTGACAACTCCGAAGGTGGCTTTGAGCTGGGGATCAAACCGGGACTTGCCATTAAATTGAATAATCACTTTAGCCTTATTGCCAAATGTGGATTCTTGGGATACAGAGATGATTATGCGTATGGTACTGATGGTTACGGATTTTCATTCGGTAGTGAAGACCTTTCATTTGGTTTCCATTACGAGTTCTGATAAAGAACCGTTGTACAATAATAAAGGAAAGGGGAATTCTCGAATATTCGGGGATTCCCTTTTCCTTTATATAAAATCTAAATCTAGTGATTGCAATATAAAATACAAGCCCGGCTCTTTATTCGCTCAATCCGATAGCTTTTTCAGTTTCTTGAAATGCTTGATTACAGCCAGATAATCACGATCGGAACAAGCATCGAATTTATTCCAAAGATCCCCCAATATAACGGCACCGCCAAAGCCGAAGTCCTTAATCTCAAGCAGATTCTCCTCATTGATACCGCCTAATGCCATTACTTTCGAGTCGATGATTTTAGCTTTTTGTGCTTCACGTAATTCTTCGGCAGTATACGTCGAATAATAGTTCACTTTAGAGATACTGTCGTAAATAGGACTCATGAAAACGTAGTCATAAAAATGTTTTCTGTTTTTCACTTCCTCCACAGAATGGCATGAACAACTGATATGTCCGTCATAATCATGTGGCTCCTTGGGATTGCGGGCATTCAGATGAATCCCCATCAAATTGAACTCCTCTTTCATATAGAAATGCTCGTGCGTGACAATACGGCGATGATATTTCTCCGGAATAAGAGTCAGTAACCGTTCAGAGTACATGGCCGGAGTTTCCGGTTTTCTAAGATGTAGAATATCCAATCCCTCTTCAAAAAGAGCAGTGATAATCTTGTCTTCTTCAACGAAGAAAGTGGGTGTGGTGACTACAATTAATTTCATTTCCCTTTGTTAAAATTGGATTCTTTAGCAAAGTTACTAATTAACTATATCAGAAACCAACCTTTATAGTGAAAATTTGTTAGATTGCAATGTCCGCAGGTCAATTGTCCATAGTTCACCGGCTAAAACGTCACCGAAACCACAGATTATCTTTAGAACTTCTGTTGCTTCAATACTCCCTACAACGGCGGGCGTAATTCCCATTACTCCTTTAGAGGGAGGTGACATTCGTTTCATTTCTTCTTCGTCAGGATAAAGATCACGATAACTTTTCTTTCGGTTTCCGTAATTGAAAACCGAGACTTGTCCTTCAAATCCGCAGATAGCGCCATATACATACGGCTTTCCCTGCTTGATGCAGATATCGTTAATCAGATAACGGGTATCGAAATTATCACAGCCGTCCACCACTATATCATATTCTTGGATAATACGGTCTGCGTTTTCCGCAGTCAGTCGGGCAGAGTAGTGTCTTGTCTCAATCTCACTGTTGAGCGAGGTCAAGCGTTGGGAGGCACATACGGCTTTCGGCTTTCCCAGCTCCTCTTCGGAATAAAGGACCTGTCGTTGCAGATTGCTGATACTTACCGAATCATCGTCTACCAGACCAAGACAGCCTACGCCTGCACCCGCCAGATAAAGAGCGATGGGAGAGCCTAACCCTCCCACACCTACAATCAGCACTTTTGCCTTTTGCAACTTATTCTGTCCCTCTTCCCCAATCTCAGGAAGTATAATTTGTCTGTCGTATCGCATCAGCCTATCTTTTGAAATCGAACGACTGGTCCCAATCCTTCCAAATAGGTTCACGTCCCAGCTTTTTCAAATCACGTTCCACTTCAACGGCCTTCCGTTCATCGTTGACATGAAACTGCTCTAAAGTTTGGGGATAACTGTAGTATCCTCCCGGTTCGGTCTTACTTTCCGCACTCATGGTCGTTACACCCAGTGTTGCCATGTTGTTGCGTATCTCCGCACTTTCACGGGTAGAATAAGAGATATCTACATCATGGTCGAAGATACGCATGGCGAATGTGAGTTGAGCGAGTTCGCGGTCGTTCATGATGACATTGGGCTGGAAACCTCCATTCTCCGACGGGCGCATACGCGGGAAGTTCACGCTATATTTCGTTTTCCAATAGTGCTTCTGCAGATAGCGCAGATGATAAGCCATCATCGTAACATCTGTCCGCCACTCTTCCAAACCGATCAATACCCCCATACCGATTTTGTGCACACCTGCCTGTCCCATACGGTCGAAGCCATTGACACGCCATTCAAATTTGGACTTCATGCCTCTCGGATGGTACGTCTTGTAATTTGCTTTGTTGTAAGTCTCCTGAAAGCAGATTACTCCGTTCAGGCCATGATTGGTCAGCTCCTTGTATTCTTCTGCTTTAAGCGGCATTACCTCAATCTGGAGATTGCTGAAATAAGGTTTGGCTAAGTCCAAAGCGCGGGCGATATAAGGAACACCCGCTGCTGCGGGATTCTCGCCGGTCACTAGCAAGAGATTCTCGAAAGGAGCCAGACGTTTGATAGCCTTGTACTCGTTGATAATCTCTTCCTCTGTCAGAATGGTTCTTTTCATCGGATTACTGATATGGAAACCGCAATACACACAAGAGTTGGTGCAAGAATTAGTCAGATAGAGCGGAACAAACATAGAGATGGTCTTGCCGAACCGTTCCAATGTATATTTCTGGCTGAGGCGTGCCATCACTTCCAGGTAAGGAGCGGCGGCCGGAGAAATCAATGCCATAAAATCATTGACGTCCAGATGCTCTTTCTTACCCAATGCACGTCGTACGTCTGCATCCGTTTTGGAATAGATGGCTTTTGTCGTCTCTTCCCAAGATATTTTTTCTAATTCGTCTGAAAACATAATTTTTAGTGATTATTTTTTGTTCTTCTTTAAATCACGTGACAATCGCATCGCGCAGAAATTAGGTCCGCACATCGTACAGTATTCTCCGTCGATATGATGTCCTGCACGGAAGTAGCTTTGTGCACGTTCCGGGTCAAGTGATAAATCAAACTGGTCTTTCCAACGGAACTCATACCGGGCTTTGCTCAATGCATTATCACGTACCTGTGCTCCCGGATGTCCTTTGGCGAGGTCGGCGGCATGGGCGGCAATCTTATAAGTGATGACTCCCACACGTACGTCTTCTTTGTCCGGCAGGGCAAGATGTTCCTTAGGAGTGACATAGCAAAGCATTGCCGTTCCCAACCATCCGATTTGTGCCGCACCGATGGCGGAAGTGATATGATCATATCCCGGAGCAATATCCGTTACCAGCGGGCCGAGTGTATAGAACGGCGCATCGTGGCATTTCTCAATCTGGCGTTCCATATTTTCTTTAATCTTGTGCATCGGAACGTGTCCGGGGCCTTCGATGAATGCTTGCACATTCTTATCCCATGCGCGTAACACTAATTCTCCCATTGTATCCAATTCTGCAAACTGCGCTTCGTCATTGGCATCGTAGATAGAACCCGGACGAAGTCCGTCGCCCAAAGATACTGCCACATCATACTGTGCCAGAATATCGCAGATGTCGTCAAAGTGTTCATATAAGAAACTTTCCCGGTCGTGCACCAGACACCATTTGCTCATGATACTTCCTCCGCGACTGACAATACCGCACAACCGCTTGTCGGCAAGATGGACATTGTGCCGACGGATACCTGCATGGATGGTAAAGTAATCCACTCCTTGTTCGCATTGTTCAATCAAAGTATCCCGGTAAATTTCCCAAGTCAGGTCTTCCACCACACCGTTTACTTTCTCAAGAGCTTGATAGATAGGGACTGTGCCGACGGGTACGGGGCAGTTGCGGATAATCCATTCACGTGTCTCATGAATGTTTTCTCCGGTAGAGAGATCCATCAACGTATCGCCTCCCCATTTGCAACTCCATAATGCTTTTTCTACCTCTTCGTCAATGCTCGAAGTAGTAGCCGAGTTTCCGATATTCGTATTGATTTTTACCAGAAAGTTACGTCCGATAATCATCGGTTCGGCTTCCGGATGATTAATGTTGGCGGGCAGTACGGCACGTCCTTCCGCAATCTCCTGGCGGACAAATTCGGGAGTGATATAAGTCTTGATTCCTAACTCTTCGCAATTCATATTTTCACGGATGGCCACATACTCCATCTCTGGGGTGATAATTCCCTTTTTGGCGTATGCCATTTGAGTAATAGCCTCTCCTTTTTTTGCCCGATAAGGCAGAGCGATATGCTCAAAACGCAGGTGGTCGAGGCTTTTGTCGTTCCGTCTCATTTGTCCGTATTCGGAAGTGATTTCGGGTAGTTGCTCCACATCACCACGACCGACAATCCATTCTTCACGCATTCGGGGCAAGCCTTTTTTGAGATCAATACTCATTTCCGTATCACTGAACGGTCCGCTGGTGTCATACATATATACTTCCGGATTGGGAGTTACAATCTTTTCTTCGCCTTCAAAACTGACACTGGGCACTTGTTCCACTTTCCGCATGGCAACGCGGATATTCGGATAAAGTTTTCCGGGCAAATATACTTTCTGAGAGCGGGGAAATTTTATTTTTTGTTCCATAATTGTTCTTTTAGCAGTCGGCTACTTATTCATATTATTTATCTAAAAAAGCAGTCAGCGGTGAGCTGGCTTCGGCTATAAAGTTGTCCGCTTGCAGTCCTAATCCCGCTTCGTATGCCTGTCTTCCGGCTTCGGTGGCAGTTTTGAAAGCCTTCGCCATTTCTACCGGGTTTCCGGCAACGGCAATTGCTGTATTTACCAGTACCGCGGAAGCTCCCAGTTCCATTGCTTCAGCGGCATGGCTTGGCGCACCGATACCTGCATCAACGACAACAGGGATACCTGCCTGCTCGATAATAATCTGTAGGAATTCTTTAGTCTGCAATCCTTTATTTGTGCCGATCGGAGCGCCGAGAGGCATAACGGTAGCTGCTCCGGCTTCTTCCAATCGTTTACAAAGCACGGGGTCTGCCTGACAATAAGGCAATACGACGAAACCTAATTTCACCAACTCTTCCGTAGCTTTCAGTGTCTCGATAGAGTCGGGGAGCAGGTAGCGGGGATCGGGGTGAATCTCTAGTTTCAGCCAATTCGTTCCGAACGCTTCACGCGCCATTTGTGCGGCAAACACAGCCTCTTCCGCATCGCGTACACCGGAAGTGTTGGGTAATAACTGGATATTCGGATGGATAATATGTTTCAGCATATCGTCCTCTTTGTTGTCCATGTCAATACGTTTCATGGCAACCGTTACCATTTCTGTGCCCGAAGCCAGAATAGATTGCTCCATTATTTCATTGGAGTTGAATTTTCCTGTTCCCAAGAAAAGGCGTGAGCTGAATTCACGTCCTGCAATTACTAACTTTTCCATGTCTTTTGGAATTTAGAATTATAGATGTTGATTTATGAATTACTTAGAATCTTCCGTGTTTCCTCTACCGGATTTTCCGCCCGGAGAATCGTTCCGGACAAGGCGATGCCATTGACTCCTGTGCGGAGGATATCGGGGATATCTTCGTTGGTGATTCCTCCGATAGCTACTACCGGAAGGTTGATATTCGCTTCTTTCATTTGTGAAAGGATGGAAGCGTAACCTTCCAGACCGAGTACGGGACTTAAATTCTTTTTAGTGGTGGTGAAGCGGAAGGGACCGATCCCCAAGTAATCGGCTCCGGCGCGGTAATGTTGTACGACATCCTCGAAGGTATTGGCCGTGCCACCGATGATAAAGGCTTCTCCGAGTATCTGTCGTGCCTGGTCGATGGGCATATCCTTCTTTCCCAGATGTACACCGTCCACTTCCAGTTTCTTGACTAATTCGACATGATCATCGAGAACTAAGATGGCTTCGTGTTCCTTACAGAGTGGCTTCAGTTGCAGCGCCACTTGTTCCACCTCCTCAAGAGGAGCTTCTTTCATGCGTAGTTGGATCCATTTGCACCCTCCTTCGAGTGCCATACGTGCCG
>USPQ01000024.1 GCA_900556625.1 uncultured Bacteroides sp.
ATAGAAAAAAGCTACATTTGTAAACCTTATCATTAATTGCAAGCTATTTAAAAGACACATGACGGATATCGAGCTATGGACACGAATACTGAAAGGTGATAAAGTTGCTTTTGAGGAACTATATCATCGTTATTATTCTTCTTTGTTTGGGTATGCTCTTCGTCTGAACTTTGATGAAGAAACAATTAAAGATTGTTTGCAGGATATGTTTGTTAAAATATACGTAAGTCATTCTTCTCTTCCTACCTTATCTTATGTGAAGTCTTATCTATATCGTACTTTATTAAATGCTCTGTTAGATTCCTCCAAAGCTGCCCGTAACCGTAGCTTGCCATTGGATGAGTACGTTGATATTCCTATCGACGACACAGGCTTGATGCAGATTTTTGAGACAAATGATTCTGACCTAAAGAAGGTCCAATTATTGAAAAAGGGTTTTCAGCAACTGTCTTCCAAACAAAGAAATGCCATATATTTTCGATTTGTTCAAGAATTTTCGTGGGATGAACTAGCAGACATGTTTGAGATGTCTTCTCATTCGTGTATGAATCTGGTAGGACGCTCGGTAGCTAAATTGCGTCAGATCGTTTTGGCTGGAGGGCAATTTCACTAAAAAAATCTTTTGCACATTTTTTTCTGATAAATTGAGGAGTAATAAAGAACTCGTTCGTCTTATCAATAGAATGAACGAGAAAAATAACTAATATTTATGAACTTATAAATGAGAAACACTATGGGACCATGATTTTTTATGTTTTTCCCTATTCGTTGATGATACCGCAAATATCATTCGGATGCAGAAAGGGGCTTAATACACAATTACCGATGTAACATTCTTAAACATTTAATTCTATGATTAACTTTATGGCTAAGGAGGATTCTGTAGCTAGGAAAAACGGCAAGTATCTCCTTCTATTTGTTTTTTGTTTTTTGGTCGCTGCTTTGCAGGCTAAATCTCCGGTTTATGGGCAGGCCAAAACGTTTACGGTATCGCTGAAAAATGTAACTTTGAAAGAAGTTATTTCTTATGTGGAAAAGAATAGCCAATATGTATTCTTTTTTAAGCCGGAAGTGATAAATCAGTCAACACAAATCAGTGTGAGTTTAAAAAATGCAACTGTTAAGCAACTGTTGGATAAGGTCTCGGAGCAAGCTAATATTGTATATGAAATGAAAGAACGCCAGATAGTTCTGAAAGAGAAAAAAGTATCAGAGCAAAGCGTTTCGCAGAAAAAACGTTTGCTTCAGGGGCTTGTGAAAGACGAACAAGGAAATCCGATTATTGGTGCCAGCATTCAGTTAAAAAATACGGGAACAGGGGTTATTACAGATCTAGATGGCTTATTTCAGATACAAGTAACCGATAAAAATTCCGTAATTGTCATATCTTATATAGGATATGTGACTCAGGAAATTTCAGTAGGAGATCGTTCTTCGATAACTGTTCAGTTGAAAGAAGATACGAAGTCACTAGAAGAAGTTGTAGTTACAGCATTTGGTGCTACACAGAAAAAAGAAACAATGGTTGGGGCTATCCAGCAAGTACGCCCTGCCGAATTGAAAGTTCCTTCTTCCAGTTTAAGTACCAGTTTTGCCGGACGTATGGCCGGTGTGATTGCTATACAACGTAGCGGACAGCCCGGTGCTGATGGAGCTGATTTTTGGATTCGTGGTAAATCGACCTTCGGCGATGCTACAGGCGTTTTAATTGTATTGGATGGGGTAGAAATCAGTTCGAGCGATTTGAATGCTTTGGATCCGGAAGTCATTGAAAGTTTTTCTATCTTGAAAGATGCTACGGCTACGGCTATGTATGGAACCCGCGGAGCAAATGGTGTGATGATTGTCACTACTAAATCCGGTCAGGACCTTTTAAAGCCGATAATTAATTTCCGCTTGGAAACATCTATGTCCCAACTTACTTCTGTTCCCGAAATGGTAGGAGGAGTTGACTATATGAAGCTTTATAATGAAGCCTTGACAACTCGTGGCATCACAACCGGATTATATGATGATACTAAAATCAGGGCTACGGAACAAGGGTTGAATCCATTGGTTTATCCGAATGTAGACTGGTATAATGAAATGTTTAATAAGAATGCTTTTGCGCAGCGTTTTAATTTTAATATTCGTGGAGGTAAAAAGGCGGTTACCTATTTTATGAGTGCATCGGTGAAGCATGATGCTGGTAATCTGAAGTCATTGAGTAAGGATTATTTCTCATACAATAACAATATCAATGTGATGCGTTATGATTTTGTTAATAATCTGAGTATAAAAGCAACAAACACTACCAAAATATCATTGGGATTAAATGTAAGTTTACGGGATTGGAAAGGGCCTTCAGCAGGTGTTGATGGAATATTTTCTATGTCAAGAGAAGCTTCTCCCGTTGATTTTCCTATTGTATATCCGGCTCGTAATGATAAAGAGATTTATACGCTTTGGGGAGGTATGAGTGGTGGTATTTATAACAACGGTTACCGTAATCCGGTAGCTGAGTACGTTGTCGGTTATAAAAAGCAATTTGCCAGTACGGTAAATGCAAATATTCGTTTAGACCAGGATTTAAAAATGGTAACTAAAGGATTAAAACTCCATGTATTGGCTTCTTTTAAAAACTGGTCAAAGACGGAAACTACACGTAAAGCTGGTTATAATCAATTTGAGATTGATCAATACAATGAAGCTACGGGAGAATATACATTAAGTAGAGTGGGTAATGAACAAAAAACGGCTTTAAATACGGAGGGAGCTGCCACAGGTGACCGTAGAATATTTATTCAAGCCTATTTGGACTATAAAAGAAAGTTTGGCGTACATGATGTCAATGCAATGCTTTTATATAATCAGGATCAGTTAGACAATAATAAACCGGATAATCTCTTATCTTCTTTACCACGTCGGAAACAAGGAATTGCCGCACGTCTGTCTTATGCTTATGATGACCGTTATCTGGCTGAAGTCAATTTTGGATATAATGGTTCGGAGAACTTTGCGAAAAACAATCGTTTCGGTTTTTTCCCTTCAATAGCTTTGGGATATAACATCTCACAAGAAAAGTTCTGGGGACCGATTTCAAATGTGATATCTCATTTCAAATTGCGTGGTTCTTATGGCTTGGTTGGTAATGATGGTATCAATGAGCGTTATGCTTATTTGGAAGATATTGTTTTATCTAGTGATAAATGGAAATATACGACGGGAGTAAATCAGAATGTTAATTTACAGGGTCCCGTATGGAACCGTTATTATAATCCGAATTTAACTTGGGAGGTAGGGAAAAAGTTGAATGTCGGATTTGATATGCAGTTATTTCATCAAGTCAATTTGAATTTTGATGTATTTAAAGAGATTCGTAGTAAGATCTATATGCAGAAAGTAAATACTCTTCCTGATTTCATAGGAACTGGTGAAACGAAAATCTATGAGAATAGCGGTAAGATGAAGAATGTCGGATTTGATATAGCGTTGGATTACAATAAACAGATAACAAAAGATTTCTTTTTATCATTTAAGGGGACACTTACTTATGCGCATAATACGATTTTGGAGCGTGACGAACCTCCGTTCCAGTTGTATCCTAATTTGTCCAGTGTAGGATATTCCAGAGGGCAGCATTTGGTTTATGTAGCGGATGGATTATTCCGTGACCAGGCTGATGTTGATTCACATGCCGAACAAACATTGGGGTATATTCCTCAGCCGGGCGATATTAAATATGTGGATCAACCAGATGCAAATGGCAATTGTGATGGGATTATTAATACCAATGACCGTGTTTATATGGGCTATCCGGAAGATCCTGAGATTGTATATGGTTTCGGTCCTTCAATGAAATATAAGAATTGGGATTTTTCATTTTTCTTCCAAGGGGCAGCTCGCACTTCTATTCTAATGTCGGGTTTTCATCCGTTTGGGAAAAATGCTACTCGTGGTGTTATGAAGTTTATCGCTGATGATTATTGGAGTGAAAGTAATCCGAACCCGAATGCAGCTTATCCACGCTTGACTCGTGATACCAATGCTAATAATACGGTAAATTCTTCATATTGGTTGCGGAATGGTGCTTTTCTTAAGTTGAAGAATGCAGAAATTGGCTATACATTCAAGATGTTCCGTGCTTATTTGAACGGTTCGAATCTTTTGACTTTCTCACCTTTTAAGCATTGGGACCCGGAAATGGGTGGTGGTAGTGGTATGCAATATCCTACTCAAAGAGTATTTAATATTGGAATTCAATTCACCTTTAAGTAAAAAGCTATGAAAAAGTTTGCAATTATATTATTAATGGGAGGAGTACTCCTTTCTGGATGTAATTATTTGGATATTGTTCCGGATGAGCGTAATACACCGGAAAACACTTATCAGAATCCTCAGGCAGCAAAGAATTATTTGTATTCTTGTTATTCAAAAATGCCTGATCCGCGAGTGAGTGAAGCGCTTGATAAATATTCGGCGGCGGAGATTATTAATGTGATCGAAAAAAGTGAATGGGTTACTTTTCCGCGTGGTTATTATTCACCGAGTTCGCCACAGTTGACAAAAGGATATTATGATAATATTTGGACAGGTTTGCATCAATGTTATCAGTTTTTGAGTGTGGTGGATTTTACACCTGACATAGAACCGGATGATTTACAGTATTATAAAGCAGAAGCTACCTTGTTGATTGCTTATTATCATTGGTTGTCTTTCCGAGCCTATGGTCCTTCGGTTATTATGAGAGAGAACATAGATCCGCTTACCCCTATTGAAGAACTTCCCGAGCGTTCGAGTGTAGATGAAGTAGTTCAATTTATTGATGAAAAGATTACTGAGGCGGAAACAATAGGGCTAGCTGAGAAACATGATGGAGATGATTACGGGCGTTTTACGAAGTATGTGGCAGAAGCTTTACGTGCGAAAGTACATTTGTATGCTGCTTCTCCTTTGTTTAATGGCAACTCTGATTTCTTTGCAGGCTTTAAAAGTCCGTTGGATGGCCGTTTTCTAATATCTCAGACGGTTGACATAGAAAAGTGGAAAACTGCAGAGACGGTGACACGTAAGGCAATTGCTGATTTGGAGAATGCCGGTTATCGTTTATATAATGAAGTAGGACATGATGATGCTGGTACTCCTTCGGCTAATAAACCGGGGCCCGTGAATAAAGCTCAACGTGCTGTACGTTATACTTTTATGGATAATGTAGGTGGCACAAATCCAGAAGTGATCATGGTTGATACTCGTAAAGAAGGGACGTATGCTCTTCAGAATCAGTCTACTCCAAAACAAAAGGCATCTAATGGATATAAAAATTCATGGGGTATTTTGGCTCCGACATTACAGACTGTTGAGATGTTCTATACAAAAAATGGTTTACCTATTGATGAGGATAAAGAATTCGATTATTCCGGGAGATATAAAATTGTGAATATGCCGGTAAATTATGATGGAAATAATTATTTTGCTCAATCAAATGGAAGAACTTTGAACTTACATTTAAACCGAGAGCCGCGTTTCTTTGCGTGGATTGCATTTCATAATGGAAATTATGAGATCATGAAATATAATGGAAAAGTAGTTAATACGAATAATGCAAAAAAGGCTATAGTAGTGAAATTCAGAAAAAATGATGCTAATGGCTGGGAAGATGGACAAACAGGTAATTACACAGGTACCGGATATCTGAATAAGAAGTTCGTTCATCCTGCGTTTCAGAATGGTCCGGTTCATTACCCCTATCCGGTGATTCGTATGGCAGAAATGTATTTGAATTTAGCTGAGATTTTAATAGAACTGGATGCTTTGGAGAATACGACGGGACGCTTGGAAGAAGCTAAAGGTTTAATTGATAAAATTCGTGTTCGTGCAGGTATTCCTACTATTGATGAGGCATGGAAAAAGGCGAATCATCCGGAGAAAGCGAATACTGCTGAGGGACTTAGAGAGATAGTACGCAGAGAACGGCAGATAGAATTTTATTTGGAGAACCAACGTTTCTGGGATTTACGCCGTTGGAAAGATGCAGGCATTTTGGGTGAGAAAGTATGGGGTATGAATATTGAAGGAGATACAGATGAGACATTCTTTGTGCCAACTGAATTACAGAATATTCGTACTTTTAAACAGGCACAATATTTGATGCCTATTCCTATGACAGAAACCAATAAGGTTCCTCATATTGTCCAAAATCCAGGATATTAATCATAATTATTGTTTGAAGGAGGCTTATATTGATACCTCTTAGGTTCATATAAGCCTCTTTTTATTTATAATTTAAACAAGATGACTATTAAAAGTATATTTATTTTAGGGTTGTTGAATGTCTGTTTTGGGATTACCGTACAAGCTACTCCTGTCAATTTTGTTGCTATTCCTTATTCTGATATCAATTCATTGGCAAAACAGCTGAAGACATCCCGTTATAGTCCGTTTGAGAATCCTACCGGATTATATTTTGAAGAAGGCGAAACGATACAGGTAACAGCTCCTGATTTACAAGGTTATCAATTGAATCTATTGTTGGTCGACTTTAGTAAACCTGCTGAAGGTGAAAAGAAAGAGAAGACTACCGTATTTACTTTAAAAACAGGAAATAATAAGTTTTATGCTCCTCATAAGGGATTGGTTTATGTAAGCTATTATGTAAAGGATTGCCGGAAGGCTCCGGAACAGAAACTTACCTTTCACACAGGAATTAATAATGGGGTGTTTAATGCCTATCAACATACGAATGATGAATGGAAGCGAATGTTGGATAGCGCGATAGCAGAAGTGATTGATATGCAGGGAAAATATGTACATCTGACTTTCGATGTAAAAACTCTGCGTGAAAAAGGAAGTGATTGCGGAGTGGAGATGATTCGTATGTATGATCGAATTATTCTGTGGCAGCAGGAAATGTTGGGAATTGATCAGTTCGGTTATCGTACGAACAACCATATGTTTGCTCGTATCAGTTGGGCAGGTCCGCCTAATGCAAATGGGAAAGGAGTCTCTTTTCCTCGTACTTCTTCTATTATTCGTCCCGAAGATATCCGAAATTCCAATTGGGTAATCGGGCATGAATTCGGTCATGTGAATCAGGTACGTCCGGGCTTGAAATGGCATGGAACAACGGAAATTACTAATAATATTCAGGCGGCATGGATACAATATCTGCTGCGTCCGGAAGGCCCCTTTAGGATAGAGCATTCCAAAGCTCCCGACGGTACAGGGCAAAAAGTTTATGGTGGTTTGTTTAATTGGCATTTCAATCATTGTGTCGTACAGCAAAAGCCTTTGCTATATAACCCTCGAACATCGTTTACGCCTCCCTATTCAGATAATAAAAATCCTTTTGTACGTCTTTGTCCGTTTTGGCAACTACAAATTTATAATGCACTTACAAATTTTGGAAAACCGGATTTCTATGCGCGTATAAGTGAGATTGTACGTCGGACAAATGAACAGGATCTGACAGTAGGTGAACTTCAATTGAACTTTGTTAAGAATGCCTGCGATGTAATACAGGAAGATTTAACAGACTTTTTCATAAGATGCGGTATGCTCCGGTCTGTAGATACTGAAATTGGTGATTATGGAGGTAACCGGCATTTAAGTATTTCTCAAAAGCAAGTAGAGGAAGTTATCCGTTATGCTTCTCGATATCCAAAACCTAAATCTCCGGTTATACATTATATAACAATGAATAGTGTCAAAGCTTTCCGTGAACAGTTACCTGTACAGGGTATAAAAGGAAAGGGGATTCGTGTGGAGGGTGAATCTTGTTATATTTCTCATGATATATGGAAGAATGTAGTGGTTTTTGAAGCCTATCAGGGAAGTAAATTGCAGCGTGTTTCTATGGTAGGTACGGGAACTGAGGACAATACTGAGACAATCGCATATTTTCCGAATGGATGCGACCGGTTAGTGGCTGTTTCTTGGGACGGTAGACGGAAGGATGTTTTTACATTATAGCTCTTTTAAATACTCATAACGAATCTAATCATGAAACATATTTATTCTTATTTATTCTTACCATTTCTCTTTTTTTTATTTGCATGTAGTGATACGGAAGAAAATTTGATTGATCCTTATTTGACTGTTGAGCTCGAAAATAATGTATTCAATGTACCTATTGAAGGAAAAACGGGAACTATAAAAATACATACCAATTTGTCTGATTGGGAATTGGTTCCTAAAATTTCAAGTGGATACGATTGGTGTAAAACTTCTATTGGTTTATCGGCTTCAGATATTCATTTACTGACATTTAATGTCGCTCCTAATGAAGAAGTGGGCAGGCGTGAGGCTGAGTTCGTTCTACGTGGTACAGGAGTTGAAAGTATACCTTTTCGAGTGGTACAGTTAGGTTCAGAACCGGAAATATTGGTAAACATTGAATCAAAACTTTTATCAAAGGAGGCACAAACATTTACTATGAAAGTGACAGCTAATGTAGAATATACCCTTCAGAATGAAGAAAAATGGCTGACATTGAAAGAAGGACCGGATACGAGAGGAATGGTGGAGTCGGAATATCAATATAGTGTGACTGCTAATATTGGTTTATCTCCACGTAGAGATATAATTCGAATAAATTCGGTTGAGCAAAGTGATGAACCTGTTGTGATAGAGGTTGCAGTAGAACAGGAAGCTGCAAACGTTGATGATGTTATTCCGGATGATATTAAGGTAAAGGTTGAAAGTGTTGGGATGATTCAAGGTACTGTTTATGGTGATGGAAAGTCGGGACCGGAAAAGACTATTGATGGTGATCTGAATACTCATTATGGATCGGGCACAAGTGCAAAACGGGAACCTATCATATTTGAGTATACACTGCAGGAAGGGACAGAAAAAGTTGATTATGTTATTTTACATCAAAGAAAAGCGGGAATAACAGTACATAATCAATTAACAAAAGGGGAAATAGCATATAAGTCTGCTGCGGTAACGGAATGGACTAAATGTGGTTCGTTTGATGAGTCAATAATAGTGCCGTCTATTCGGATGGATGTGAATGTGGTAAAACCTACTCATTTTCGTCTTACATTTGAACGTACACCAGAACCAAATCAAGGCAGTGTTGCTCTGGCAGAGTTTGAATGTTATCAGAAAGCAGAAGGTACTGATTTTGATCTGGCGGCTGATGCTGTTTATTTTGAAGACAATGTTTTTTCTCAATTGAAACCTACGACTACCCAAGCTGACATTGTGAAAATCACTCATCCGATGATACGTGCCATTGCACAAGAACTTTTAGACAATACTTATCCGAGTGAGTTTCGGGTACGGACTTACCAGTCTTGTAAAAATCCGGTAACAGTTGGTGAAGGGTTGACAATTGGTAAAAGAAGTATTTGCGATAATCCGACAGGATTATTTTTTGAAAAGGATAAGAAGTATATTATATTTGTAGGAGACGAGATAGGTGATAAGACCCTAAACTTATATATCAAGGATTGGCGTGAAGGAGGCGAAAATCAGACTATTAGATTAAAAAGTGGTTTAAATACAATAATAACGACAGTAGACGGTACAGGGTATATACAGTATTGGACAGATATGGAAGTATATGAACCTGCCGTAAAAGTACATGTATGTTACGGTAATGAAATAGGATTTTGGGATGTACGTGCCGGACATACCAATGAAGATTGGAAACGTATTCTTAATTTAGCGAATATATGTGTCCAACGTTTGAATGTAACTAATGCTATGCTGGATGTTTTAGGTGAACGTGTTCAATTGATAAATACAGTTAATGCATTTAATACTTATTGTCCGGATGATATTATGAGTATAATGAATATGCATGATGAACTAATGCAGATAGAGTATATGATGATGGGATTAGTTAAAAACAATGCAGTTCCCCGAAATCGTATGTTGGGTGTGCGTTCATGGGGAGGATCCCCTAATTGGAATGGCACTTGTGCTAATTTTCCCAATAGTGAACAAGCTATGCTTGATAAAGGAGTTTTTCTTCAGAATATCTGGGTATTCGGGCATGAATTTGGTCATGGCAATCAAGTGGCTCAAATGAAAGGAGCCGGTTGGGCGGAAGTAACAAACAATATTTATGCGCAACAAGCCATGTATCAGATGAATAATGCTGCTTGTCGTTTGGAGCATACTGAATTTAAAAGGCAAGGTTATAATGATAAAGTAGTTGCCGATCGTTTTAATGCCTATTTGAATGATGCAATTGTGAAGAAAAAACCGTATTTGACACATGAAGGCGGACTTGTTAATGACCCTGAAAAAGGTGAATATTATAGTGCTGATCCGTTTGTTTCATTGGCTCCTCTTTGGCAATTATCTCTCTTTTTTATGTTAACAGAAGATGCTCCGTGGTCTAAACCTGATTTCTGGCCAGATGTACATTGGGCAGCTATTCACGATAATAATTCGGTATATACTTATGGCGAAAAATATGTAAATTTCATGAAACGTGCGATGGATGCATCAGAGATGAATTTGACCGATTTCTTTAAAAAGATGGGATTACTGCGGGAGATTAATATGAAAGTCGGGGATTATGGGCCGGCAAAGCAAATAACGATAACGAAAGAAATGGTAGGGGAGATAGAAAACTATGGTAAGAGTAAATCTCCGGTACCTACTCCTGTTATTTATTATATATCTGGAAATAGTCTGGATACATATAAAAAACAACTTTCTGTACAAGGAGTTTTTAATCAAGGGGTATCTAATGGTAATCTTTCGAAAACAGTTTCTCATTCGGTGTGGAAAAATGTCGTAGCATTTGAAACGTATGCTGGTAATGAGTTAGTTGAAGTTTGTATTGTCGGTACAGGAACTATAGATAATTCAAGTACATTTATTCGTTATCCCAAAGGGGCTACTCGTATTGAAGCTGTCTCTTGGGATGGTAAAAGAACTTTGGTTTGTGGTACAAGATAAATTTATATGTAAAGAAAAGTATGAATATATTAAAGTATATATGTCTTCCCGGATTGTTAGTTTCCGGTGACATTCAGACCGTCTCGGCGGTAGAAAGTAAAACTGATAAAAATCCGAATATATTGGTGATCTTGATTGATGATGCGGGTTATAATGACTTCGGATTTATGGGATCAAAAGAGATGCAAACTCCTAATATTGATGCTTTAACCAGTGAGGGAGTCGTATTTACCGATGCTCATGTGGCTGCGACAGTAAGCAGTCCCTCAAGAGCTTGTCTTATCACAGGGCGTTATGGACATCGGTTCGGCTATGAATGTAACTTATCGGACCGTACTAATGGCCTTCCTTTGGAAGAAGAAACGATTGCGGAAGTATTTAAAACGAATGGATATCGTACTGCTGCTATTGGTAAGTGGCATTTGGGAAGTAGGGATGAACAACATCCTAATAATCGTGGATTTGATTTGTTTTACGGTATGAAAGCGGGGGGACGTGATTATTTTTATAATGAAAAAAAGAGTGACCGTCCCGGTGATGAACGTAACCTGTTATTGAATGACAGGCAAGTGAAATTTGAGAAGTATTTGACTGATGCTTTCAGTGAAAAAGCGGTTGAGTTTATAAATGAAAGTTCTCAGCCTTTCATGATGTATTTGGCTTATAATGCGGTGCATACTCCAATGCAAGCAACCGATGAAGATATGGCTAAGTTTGAAGGGCATCCGAGACAAAAACTAGCTGCAATGACCTATGCACTCGACAGGGGCGTAGGCACTGTAATTCGTGGACTGAAAGATAGTGGGAAATTTGATAATACATTGATTTTTTTCTTAAGTGATAACGGAGGAGCCACTACCAATCAGTCTTCAAATTATCCTTTGAAGGGTTTCAAAGGAAATAAATTTGAAGGTGGACATCGTGTGCCTTATTTTGTAGTATGGAAGAATGGAATTCCTGCTGGCAAGCCTTATGATGGTTTGGTTTCTTCTTTGGATATTTTTGCGACAGCTATTGATGCGGCCAGTATATCGAAAACACGTAATAGATTGGACGGTGTATCATTACTACCTTACCTGAAAGGTAAAAAAGGGGAACCCCATAAAGTGTTATACTGGCGTAAAATGGATACACGTGCTATTCGTTCGGGAGATTATAAATTAATCATCACTCATGGGGTTGATTCTGTATTGTATAATATCCGAAGAGATCCTGAAGAGATGAATAATTTGATAAACAAAGAGCCGGATTTGTATCGTAAACTGGCGAAAAAATTGGCTAAATGGGAGAAAAATGAGTGTATTGAACCCTCATGGCTGGAAGAAGGCTGGCGAAAAATAACCAATAGGTATCATCAGCAGTTGATGCATAATGAGATTAAAACAGCTCAGGATTTATATAAGAAAAAATAGATAACTTATTAAGTATCCATAAAAAAAGAGACGGATGAGACATTTATATTTTCCGATATTGGCTGGTGGGTGTATGTTTGTATCAGCCTTACATGCACAGAACGAACGTCCCAATATTGTATTTATCATGGCTGACGATTTGGGTTGGAATGATCTTGGCATAACCGGAAGTGATTATTATGAGACGCCTAATATTGATAAACTGGCTTCTGAAGGGGTTTTCTTTGATAATGCTTATGCAGCGGCAGCCAATTCGGCACCGAGCCGTGCCTGTTTTATGACAGGTCTCTATACTCCGAGACACGGAGTATATACTGTGAGTCCTTCAGCGAGAGGAGATAAAACCAAGCGTAAATTGATTCCTATTACAAATACGGAGGACGTGCGGACAGACTTTGTTACTTTGGGAGAGGCATTAAAACAGCAGGGATATGTGTGCGGGCATATCGGGAAATGGCATTTGGGTAGTGATCTTGATGGCAGTAAAACCGGTCCCCTATCACAGGGATTTGATTATAATATAGCCGGCGACAGGGCCGGTTCACCTTACTCTTATTTTTACCCTTATTGTAGAAAGCAAAAGTGCCATTTGGGATTGGATGAGGGGAGTGAGGGAGAGTACCTGACAGATCGTTTGACAAGTGAAGCTATTAAATTTGTAGAACAGACAAAAGACAAGCCTTTTTTCCTCTATATGGCGCATCATGCGGTTCATACGCCTTTAAAGGCTCCCCAGACTTTGGTCGATAAATATCAGAAAAAGACTAAGGGGAAGTATCAGACGAATGCAATTTATGCGGCTATGGTAGAAAATCTGGATTGGAATGTAGGCAGGTTATGTCATGCTATTGACTCATTAGGACTCTCGGAAAATACGCTTATTGTCTTTTATTCTGATAATGGAGGTGCTGCGGCAGCAACCAATAATTTCCGGCTTAGAGGAGCCAAAGGAATGCCTTATGAAGGAGGAATCAGAGTTCCGCTTATAATGAAATACCCTCGTAAGATAAAAGCGGGAACAGTAGTTTCAGAACCTGTAACAGGAGTTGATTTCTATCCTACTTTAGTAGCATTGACTGGTGGAATACCGGATAACGGGCTTGATGGCGAGAATATTTTTGATCGGATGAAGAAAGGTACATCGAAAGTTCAAAGAGCGCTTTTCTGGCATTTTCCTGCTTATTTGGAAGGTTATCAGGGGCTTGGTAAAGATTTTAGAGCAACTCCATATTCCATCATCCGTTCGGGAGACTGGAAACTGATTTATTATTATGAAGATAAGTCAATGGAGCTTTTTAATTTGAAAAATGATAGAATGGAAAGGAATAATTTAGTTAATTTGCAACCGACTCTCGCAAAAGAACTGTATACCAGACTGATGAAATGGCTTATAGATACCCGTGCAGATATTCCGACAGAACTGAATCCTGCATATATAAAGGCGAAAAAACAATAACCCAATAACAATTATATTATGAAGAACTTTGATTTATGGATGAGTATCAGCGGCTCTTTGTTGATCGCAGCGCCGATTCAGGCACAGAAGAAAGCAAAAGAAAAACAACCTAACGTAATCTTTATTATTGCTGATGATTTAGGCTATGGAGATATGAGTTGTTATGGTGCCCATCGCGTTCAGACTCCTCATGTAGATGCATTAGCCAGTAGTGGTATTCGTTTTACGGATGCGCATGCGGTAGCTTCAACGAGTACACCGTCACGTTATTCTTTATTCACCGGACATTATGCCTGGCGTAGAAATGATACGGGAATTGCCCGTGGTGATGCAGGTATGGTTATCCGGCCGGAGCAAACTACGATTGCAGATATGTTTAAGTCTGCCGGATATACGACCGGAGCTATCGGGAAGTGGCATTTAGGCTTGGGGGATAAAACGGGTACGCAGGATTGGAACAAGAAAGTTAGTCCGGGGCCGGAAGATTTGGGATTTGACTACTCTTGCCTAATGGCTGCTACCGGTGACCGCGTGCCTTGTGTATGGATGGAAAATCAACAGGTGCTTAATTATGATCCATCGGCTCCTATTGAAGTAAGTTATACAAAGCCTTTTCCCGGCGAACCTACCGGAAAGAATAATCCGGAGTTATTGACAAATTTGAAACCGTCTCCGAATCATGGTCATAATCAGGCTATCGTTAATGGAATTTCCCGTATCGGATATATGAAGGGAGGAGGTAAAGCACTTTGGAAGGATGAAGACATTGCTGATACGATAATTGCGAAAACGGTAGGTTTTATCGAAAGAAATAGTGATAAACCTTTCTTCCTGTATGTAGGAACCAATGATGTGCATGTCCCTCGTTTTCCGCATCCTCGTTTTGTAGGCAAAAGCGGAATGGGGTATCGGGGAGATGCCATTCTTCAGTTTGATTATACGGTAGGTAAGATTCTGGAGGCATTAGAGAAACAGGGATTGCGGGAAAATACTTTAATTGTATTGAGTAGTGATAATGGTCCGGTGGTGGATGATGGCTATCAGGATCAGGCGGTAGAACTGTTGGGCGACCATCGTCCTTGGGGAAACCTGCGTGGAGGTAAATATAGTAATTTTGAAGCAGGTACTCGCGTTCCGTTTATTGTCAGCTGGCCTGATAAGGTGAAAAAAGGTAAAACTTCGGATGCTTTGGTGTCTCAGATTGATTTATTTGCTTCAATGGCTGAATTGGTGGGACAAGAGATGCAGTCGGGTGCCGGAGTAGACAGTCAGAATCAGTTGAAAGCCTTTTTGGGAACTGATCGTAAGGGACGTGATTATGTGATCGAAGCTTCCGGTTCTTTGTCTGTTTCAGACGGAGCCTGGAAATATATTACTCCGAATAAAGGGGCAGCTTTTATGAAACTGACAAGGACTGAGACTGGTAATGCTCCGGTAGATCAACTATACAATCTGAAAAAGGACAGAGGTGAGAAAGAAAATCTGGCTGAAAAATATCCGGAGAAGGTGAAAGCTATGAAAGCCATATTGGAACGGGAAAAAGCGAATACTAAGTAAGATAGGATATTCGGATGTTTAGGGATATGGCAAGGTGTAGGTAGAAAACCGAATTTTAATCATTGAATGTAATTATGTTTTTATTAAATCTTTTAGTAGCAGCCTCGGGAACGGTAGCAGGTTATCAGGAACGTCCTAATATTATTGTTTTTCTGGTAGATGATATGGGACTTATGGATACTTCCGTTCCTTTTCTGACAGACGGGAGCGGAAATCGGGTGAGGCATTCTTTAAATAATTGGTATCATACTCCCAACATGGAGAGGATGGCCGAACAAGGGATTTGCTTTTCTACTTTTTATGCGCAAAGTGTGAGTTCCCCTTCCAGAGCCTCATTGTTGACGGGGCAAAACGCAACAAGACATCGCACTACGAACTGGATTAATGCGGAAAGTAATAACCGTACTCCTTTCGGCCCTCCTGATTGGAATTGGAAAGGGCTGACGAAGGATATTCCGACCATGCCGAAAGTTCTGCAACAGGCTGGATATAAGACGATTCATATAGGAAAAGCTCACTTCGGCTGTATGGATAGCGAGGGTGAAAATCCGTTGAATCTTGGTTTTGATGTCAACATTGCGGGGTCGGGAATAGGACATCCCGGCAGTTATTATGGTGAGTGGGGATACGGTCATATTAAAGGTTCGAAAGCCAGAGCAGTACCCGATCTGGAGAAATATCATGGTACGGATACTTTCCTGAGCGAAGCCCTGACGATAGAGGCTAACCGTGAGATAGCTAAAGCTGTGGAAGAAAAGCGTCCTTTTTATTTGAATATGGCTCATTATGCTGTCCATGCACCTTTCCAGGCCGACAAACGTTTTCTGTCCCGTTATACAGACCCAAATAAGAAGGAACAGGCCAAGGCCTTTGCTACATTGATAGAAGGCATGGATAAGTCTTTGGGGGACATCATGGACCAACTTGAAAAATTGGGAATTGCGGAAAACACTTTGATTTTCTTTTTGGGAGATAACGGTGGAGACGCACCTTTAGGAGAAGAACGGGGATATGGTTCTTCCGCGCCATTGAGAGGAAAAAAGGGTACGGAGTTTGAAGGTGGTATGCGTGTGCCTTTTATTGTGAGTTGGGCAAAGCCCCGGAAAGGTAATAAATTTCAGAAGCGGTTACCTATTGAAGCCGGAGGTATGCAAAGCCAACTGGGAACGATCATGGATATTTATCCGACAGTTTTATCGGTAGCCGGATGTAAACTGCCTGCCGATTATGTAATAGACGGATTCGATCTAAAGAAGCAGCTAAGTGGAAAAGTCAATAGAAAACGTCTTGAAACGTTCCTTATGCACTTCCCTCACGCTCATCGCGGCAATTACTTCACAGTATATCGCGAGGGAGATTGGAAGCTGATTTACTATTATTCGCCGGAGACTCCGAAGCAACCGAAAGCGGTACTTTATAATCTGAAAGAGGATCAGGAAGAGAAAAAAGAACTTTCTTCTGTATTTCCTGATAAATGTAGGGAGATGATTCGTAATATGTCGTCTCGGTTGGAAAAAGAAGGCGCTCTTTATCCTATTGATAAACAAGGAAATGAGCTGAAACCTTTTGTTTATTTTTAAGATTCTCTTTTGTTTGCCTCTAATTTTAAGTAAGTGAAAAATAATGAGTTATCGAAAGTTGTTGTTTGCTATATTGTTTCTATTGGCTATTGATTCATATGCTTCGGTAGTAACTGTTTCTACTCATGTGCATGATATGGAATTTCGAGACTTGGCAAGAAAATGGGATGAAGCAATACCGCTAGGAAATGCGACTATTGGTTCTTTAATCTGGCAAAAAGGAGAACGTTTGCGTATGTCCATAGATCGCAGTGATTTGTGGGACTTGCGGCATTCTAAAGAATTAGAAGGAGAAGGCTTCTCTTTTCATTGGTTGTACGAACAGCTTCAAAAAGGAGATTATACACCGGTACAGAGGCGGTTTGATAATCCATATAACGCTTATCCCGGCCCTTCAAAAATTCCGGGTGCGGGTTTGGAGTTTCCAATAGAACATTTTGGAGAGGTTGAAAAAGTGCATTTATATCAACGACAAGCTGTATGTGAAGTTGTATGGAAATCAGGAGTATCCTTACGCTGTTTTGTCCATGCCCAAAAACCTGTGGGTTGGTTTATATTTGAAGGGGTAGAAGCTGATTTTGAGCCATTATTAATTCCTCCTTCTTATAATGAAGAAGTAAGACATACCGCTGAAGATCATAGTCAACATAGTCTGTTCCGACTCGGATATGAACAAGGAAAAGTTGAACGGGCATTATCCGATAAATTTGTTTATAATCAACCTGGTTGGGGGGATTTTTCTTATTCAGTTGCAGTAAAATGGAAGCGGTTTGGAGAAAAAATAATAGGTGTATGGAGTGTTACCTCTTCTCTTGTAAAAGAAGAAGCATCACAAATTGTGGATGAGGCTATGAATGCCGGAATAGAGGCTTATTATCAGACTCACCAAAATTGGTGGAATATATTTTATAGCCGTTCGTCTGTCACATTGCCGGACAAGGTGATAGAAAAGCAATATTACAATGAAATTTATAAAATGGGGAGTATCTCTAGAAAAGACTCGTATCCGATATCTTTACAGTCTGTGTGGACAGCTGACAATGGGCAATTACCTCCTTGGAAAGGTGATTATCATCACGATTTGAATACACAATTGAGTTACTGGCCTTTTTATACTGGCAATTATCTGGAAGAAAGTTACGGATATTTACATACTTTGTGGAATCAACTGAAGGAAAATAAGAGATATACGAGAACCTATTTTGGAACTGAGGGGTTGAATGTTCCGGGAGTTTGTACTTTACTGGGACAACCGATGGGAGGATGGTGTCAATATTCATTAGGCCCAACTGTTTCCGCATGGCTTTCCCAGCATTTTTATTTATACTGGAAATATTCACAGGACCGTCAATTTTTAATAGACAGGTGTTATCCCTATTTGAAAGAAGTTGCTACTTATTTGGAGCAGTTTACTATAGTGAAAGATGGGATAAGAAGTTTACCTTTAAGTTCATCTCCGGAATTTAAAGATAATAGTATGGATGCTTGGTTTAGAGAGATGACGAATTTTGACCGTGCATTGGTTCGTTTTGCTTTTCGTGCAGCAGCTGAATTGGCTAGGGAATTAGGGCGGAAAGATGAAGCTGATCATTGGGAGAAACTGGAGGAAGAATTACCTGATTTTATTCTTGATGCTCAAGGGGGATTGTCTATTGCTGTAGGGCATCCATACGAACATTCTCATAGACATTTTTCTCATTTATTAGCAATTCATCCGTTAGGATTGCTTGATAAATCTTATGGAAAAAGCGATTCTCAAATTATTGATGCTAGTTTGAATACATTAGATAAATACGGGCCTGGCGGTTGGACCGGGTATTCGTATAGTTGGTTGGCAAATTTAAAGGCACGGGCTTTTGATGGCAACGGAGCTGCTAAGGCCTTACGTATATTTGCGGAGTGTTTTTGTTTAAGAAATGGTTTTCATGCAAATGGAGATCAAAGTAGAAGTGGTAAGTCCGGATTTACTTATCGTCCATTTACATTAGAAGGGAATATGGCTTTTGCCTCCGGAGTTCAGGAGATGTTATTACAAAGTCACAGTGGAGTTATTCGTGTTTTTCCTGCTATTCCGTCCGATTGGAAAGATGTTTCGTTTGATAAGCTACGTGCCATAGGAGCCTTTGTTGTAAGTGCCAGTTTAGAAAACGGAGATGTTTCTTTGGTTAAAGTTGTTTCTGAGAAAGGAGGCTTGTTGCGTTTGGTCAATCCTTTTAAAGGAAAATTCAGGATTGCTGGGAAAAAGAAGAAGATTACTGAAAAGAATGGAGTTCTTGAGTTAAAAACACGGGCGGGTGAAGAAATAACGTTAGAAAGAATTGGTTTGTGAAGGCTTTAATTTGAGGAATGCATGAAAAGAAGCTATAATATTAAAAGAACATCATTTGTATGTGTTGCTCTTTTGTTAGTAGCTTTGCCGGGTGTGGCAGAGAAGAAAAGAGAAGCAAGAGGCATATCTCAATGTTGTCGGAGATTATTTTAATGACTACAAAGAGGAAAAAATAGTAAATGAGAAATATCCGGAGGTCTTGCAGAGACTGAAAAACAACTTGAAAACATTTAAATAACTACATAAATAAATATGAAAAACTTGAATTTGACTTTTTATGCGTTCGCAGGCATTTCTTCGATGCCTGTTACTCTGTTGGCCGGACAGTTTCAACCGGAGAAGAAATCTATAGATAAACAACACCCCAATATAGTACTTATTGTTGCTGACGATCTGGGTTACGGAGATTTGAGTTGCTATGGGGCTGATGCAATACAAACTCCCGGTATGGACCGTATTGCTAATGAGGGTATTCGTTTTACTCAAGGATTTTGTACGGCGGCTACTTCTACCCCCAGTCGTTATTCGGTAATGACAGGCAGGTATCCCTGGACAAATCCGGATGCAAAGATATTGCCGGGGAATGCAAAGTTGATTATTGATACAGAGGCAATTACTTTGCCTAAGGTAATGAAACAGGCCGGATACATAACCGGTTCCGTAGGAAAATGGCATATCGGACTGGGGGATGGTAATGTGGACTGGAATAAAAGAGTATATCCGGGAGCTTCTGAGATTGGATATGATTATTCGTTTATTCAGGCAGCTACGAATGATCGGGTGCCTTGCGTTTTTTTAGAGAATAATAAAGTGATAGGGCTTGAGGCGGAAGACCCGCTTTATGTTGACTATCGGAAAAATTTTCCTGGAGAGCCTACGGGGAAAGATAATCCGGAATTATTAAGAATGCATCCCAGTGTCGGGCATGCCGGTTCGATAGTGAATGGAGTGCCCCGTATTGGTTTCCAAAAAGGGGGAAAGGCAGCACAATGGCGGGATGAGGATATGGCACAGTTATTTCTTCAAAAAGCGAAGCAATTTGTCGTAGATAATAAAGAGCGTCCTTTTTTTCTTTATTATGGCCTGCATCAGCCGCATGTGCCTAGAGTACCTAATGAACGTTTTATTGGTAAGTCGGGTATGGGGCCTCGCGGAGATGTTATTCTCGAAGCTGATTGGTGTGTTGATGAGTTTTTGAAAGAACTGGACCGGTTGGGACTGGCAGAAAATACGATTGTAATATTGACGAGCGATAACGGCCCTGTGTTGGATGATGGATATAAGGACCAGGCAGTAGAGTTGGTTGGTAAACACCGTCCGGCAGGTCCTCTTCGCGGTTGGAAGACGACGATGTATGACGGAGGAGTACGTGTGCCGTTTATGTTGCGCTGGCCCGCTATGGTAAAACCAGGAGTATCCGACGCTTTTGTTTGTCAGATGGATCTGTTGGCTTCATTTGCCGGACTGTTGGGACAAACTTATCCGGATAAACTTGATAGTCGGAACACCTTGAAGGCTTTTCTGGGTAAAAGTAAAAAGGGTCGGGAAGAATTGGTAATTGAAGGTATGTTCAATTATGCCTATCGAAAAGGAGATTGGGCGTTAATACCTCCTTATCGTAAACAGACGGAATATCAACTTTATAATTTAAAAGAAGATATCGGGCAGAAGCATAACTTGGCTGATAAATATCCGAAAAAGGTAAAAGAGCTTACTGATGAGTTTGAAGCGCTGAAGCTGAGTACGGGTAAAAAAACTAGATTTTAATCGTTGAATATAAGTATGCTTTGATAAAAGATAAATAAGCTGAATCTTTATGTTTTTCTCTAAGTCGGTTCCTTTTTTGTATACCATTGTTTTCTTTGTTTAAGTTGGGCAAATAGTGAAAAAAAGTAATAAGAACAAAGAATATTTAAAAAAACGCCTTTTTGAATAGGGGTACAATGAACTGGTGTGTATTTATTATACATTAGCGAAATATTTCCGTAAATAAAGCGGAAGTATTGGAAAAACAAAAGTTGAGATAGAAATAAAAAGCAGTCTTATGTCTAATTCTAAATAAGTAAAACATGATTAAAAACCACTCTTTCTGTTTGCGAAAACTTAGATTTATCGCAGTGTTTTTACTCTTTTATCCGATTTCACTTCTTTCCATACAAGCATCTGAAAAGTCCGATATGAGTAATGTCGTTTCGAACACGGCTCAACAGACCTCGGGTATTCTTAGTGTGAAGAAAGTAAATCCGACAACAGTCGATGTGTTATTCTCCAATAATCAGCGGAGGACAATTGATTTTTACGGAGAGAATATCTTCCGTGTATTTCAGGATAATTCGGGAGGAATCATCCGTGACCCGGAAGCAAAACCTGAGGCACAGATACTTGTAGACCAGCCTCGTCGTCAAGTATCCAATCTGGCAATAGATGAAAAGGACGGCATTATAACATTGGCTACCGGAAAAGTCCGGGTCGAACTGAATAAACAGACAGGGCTGATGAAGGTCATCAATCTGGGAACAAATGCCTGTGTCATTGATGAAACTGCTCCTGTGGTATTCGAACCGAAGAAAGTAACTGTTACTTTGAAAGAGCAGCCGGATGAGTACTTCTATGGTGGCGGCGTACAGAACGGACGCTTCTCTCATAAAGGCAAAGTCATTGCTATCGAGAATCAGAATAGCTGGACCGACGGCGGCGTAGCATCCCCTACCCCTTTCTATTGGTCGACAAACGGCTACGGAATGATGTGGTATACATTTAAAAAAGGTGAGTATGACTTTGGCGCAACGGAAAAAAATGTTGTGAAACTATCTCACAATTCTTCCTACCTTGATATTTTTTATATGGTTAACGATGGAGCCGTTGCGTTGCTGAACGACTTCTATCAACTGACGGGAAATCCTGTTTTACTCCCCAAATTTGGTTTTTACGAAGGACATTTAAATGCCTACAACCGTGACTATTGGAAAGAAGATGAAAAAGGAATTCTTTTTGAAGATGGAAAACGCTACAAAGAAAGTCAGAAAGACAATGGTGGTATCAAAGAATCTCTGAACGGTGAAAAGAACAACTATCAGTTCTCCGCTCGTGCAGTGATCGACCGCTATAAGAGCCATGACATGCCCCTCGGCTGGCTGCTTCCCAACGACGGTTACGGTGCAGGATACGGACAGACCGAAACGCTGGACGGTAACATTGCCAACTTGAAAAGTCTGGGAGATTATGCCCGTCAAAACGGAGTGGAGATCGGACTTTGGACACAGTCAGACTTGCATCCGAAGGAAGGCGTAAGTGCTTTGCTGCAACGTGATATTGTGAAAGAGGTTCGTGATGCAGGCGTGCGTGTACTGAAAACAGACGTAGCGTGGGTAGGTGCCGGATACTCCTTCGGGTTGAACGGTGTGGCTGACGTAGGCCGTATTATGCCTTACTATGGAAATGATGCACGTCCTTTCATTATCTCTTTGGACGGTTGGGCAGGCACACAACGTTATGCCGGAATTTGGTCGGGCGACCAGACAGGCGGTGTGTGGGAATATATTCGTTTCCATATCCCTACTTATATAGGCTCCGGCCTTTCCGGTCAACCGAATATTTGTTCGGACATGGACGGAATCTTCGGTGGCAAGAATGAAACAGTCAATATACGTGATTTTCAATGGAAAACATTTAGTCCGATGCAATTGAATATGGACGGCTGGGGCGCCAATGAGAAGTACCCCCATGCTTTAGGCGAACCGGCCACATCCATAAACCGGATGTTCTTGAAGTTGAAATCCGAATTGATGCCTTACACATATAGTTTTGCCAAAGAGGCGGTAGACGGAATGCCTCTTATCCGTGCGATGTTCCTGGATTATCCCAGTGCTTATACGCATGGAACGGCTACCCAGTACCAGTATATGTATGGTACGGATTTCCTTGTAGCTCCCGTTTATCAGAAAACCCAGGCTGATGAGAAAGGCAATGATATCCGCGATGGTATTTATCTGCCCGCCGGCTCCTGGATTGATTATTTCAGTGGCGAGAAGTACGAAGGTAACTGTATTCTCAACAACTTCGATACTCCTATCTGGAAACTTCCCGTATTTGTGAAGAATGGCTCTATCATTCCGATGACCAACCCTCATAATAACGTTAGCGAGATAGACAAGTCTCTGCGTATTTATGAGTTCTACCCGAACGGGCACACTGAAACCATAGAGTATGATGATGACGGTGTAACGGAAGCTTACCGCCGGAATAAATCAGTATCTACCCTGATTGAATCGGACGTAAACGACAAGAAGAACCGTCTTACTATCACCATTCATCCGACAGCCGGAAACTTTGACGGTTTTGTGAAGGATAAAAAGACGGAATTGCGTATCAATGTTACCGAAAAACCGAAGAAACTTGTCGCTAAGGTGAACAAGAAAACGGTGAAACTTATGGAAGTAACTACGGCCGAAGATTTCCTGAAAGGCGAGAACGTCTACTGGTATGAAGCTACTCCCAACCTGAATAAATTCGCTACTAAAGGCAGTGAATTTGAGAAAGTGGTCATTACAAAGAATCCGCAACTACGCGTTAAACTGGCTTCTGCCGACATTACGGTCAGTCAGGTTGTGCTGAACGTAGACGGTTTCCGTTTTGCGCCTGCCGATCGTTACCGTGTGACTACCGGTACTTTGACCATGCCGCAGAATGCACAAGTGACCGAAGAAAACCGCGAAGCATACACCTTGAAACCGACATGGGATAAGGTCGCTAATGCAGATTTCTATGAAATCGAATTCGACGGTATGCTTTATACGACTATCCGCAATACTTATTTATTGTTTGAAGGGCTGAATGCAGAAACTCCGTACTCTTTCAAAGTACGTGCTGTCAATAAAGACGGCGTTTCCGACTGGGCAACTATTCAGGTAACGACGAAGGCCAATCCGTTGGAATTTGCTATTCACGGAATCGAAGGTGAATCAACTGCCGCTTCTCAGGGAGGATTCGGAGTGAACCGTTTGTTCGACTTTGCCGAATCGGGAGACAACTGGCATACGAAGTACCGTGTGAATGCAATGCCGCTTGATCTGATTATCGACCTCAAGACGGTGAACCAACTGGATAAGTTCCACTACTTGCCGCGTACTGATGCCGGTAACGGTACATTATTGAAAGGTACGGTATATTATAGCATGGATAAGGAACATTGGACGGAAGCGGGTGCATTCGATTGGAAACGCAACGGTGATGTGAAGATATTCAGCTTCGAGTCCCGTCCTACTGCACGCTATATCAAACTTGCCGTTACGGAAGGTGTAGGAAATTACGGTTCCGGCCGCGAATTGTACGTATTCAAAGTGCCTGGAACAGCCAGCTACTTGCAGGGAGATATCAACAATGACGGTAAGATCGACCGCAACGACTTGACTTCTTATATGAATTACACGGGCTTGCGCCGTGGAGATTCTGATTATGAAGGATATATCAGCAAAGGGGATATAAACATGAATGATCTGATAGACGCTTACGATATCAGCGTGGTAGCTACTCAGCTCGAAGGTGGTGTCGGCAGAAAAGATACGCTTAAAGTATCGGGCTCTTTATCAATCAGCACCCCGAAACGCCTCTATCAGAAGGATGAAATCGTTGAAATCCGCGTGAAGGGTAATGACCTGAAAGCTGTGAATGCACTTAGCTTTGCATTGCCTTACGATCAGAATGACTTTGAGTTCGTTGGTGTAGAGCCGCTGAATATGAAAGCAATGGAAAACCTGACTTACGACCGCTTGCATACCAATGGAGTGAAATCGCTCTATCCTACGTTTGTCAATATAGGAAAGCAGGAAGCATTGAATGGTTCGGAAGAATTGTTTGTCCTGAAGCTGAAAGCGAAACGTAAAGTGAAGTTTGAATTGACTTTGAAAGACGGAATATTGGTTGATAAGGAACTGAGAATGCATCAATTCTAGTGATAGAAGCAGCATTCCTGAATCATTCAATCTATTTTTTCTTGTAAAATGGTTAGGGGAGCAAATAGTAGAGGCTGGAAATAAAAATCCGACTCTACTGTTTGCTCTGTTTTTTTAGAAAAAATAGAATCGGCTCTTTATATCAGTCTAGGATTTATTTCGTAGTTTTACGGACGTATTAGCAAGGAGTGTAACCTCAAATAGTAAAGATTGTATGGAATGTAGAATACGTCGGTGGCGGATAGAAGATGCTAATGACATTGCAGAGACGCTGAATAACAAGAAAGTGCTTGATAATTTGAGAGACGGCATTCCTTTCCCCTATACGGTGGAGGATGCGAAAGAGTTCATACAAGCGATGAATGTTGCCGATCCGGAAACTACTTTTTCATTTGCCATTACTGTAGATGACAAGGCAATAGGAAGTATAGCCGCGTTCCGTCAGAGCAATATACATTCGAAAACGGCTGAAGTAGGTTATTATATTGCAGAACCCTATTGGGGAAAAGGACTTGGAACGAGTGCCATCAGACAGATATGTGAGTATATCTTTCGCAATACCGATATCATCCGGCTCTTTGCGGAGCCTTTCGCACATAATATCGGCTCTTGTCGTATCCTTGAGAAAAGCGGCTTTCAGTTGGAGGGAACGCTGAGAAAGAATGCGGTGAAGAATGGCGTCGTTGTGGATATGAAGATGTATTCAATCCTGAATTGTGATAAGGCATAATCTTATCGTTTTTCTAACGATCGTACCATTTATTGATTCAGTACTGTTGAGAGCGATGTATAAGCGCGGATTATTCTTGAAAGTCTGGTGAAATAATGTTTGATTTAAGTAGCTTGTATGCCGTGTGTGCTGGACATATAGATCCGGCACGTAGGCCATATATACCCAACGCATTGGATCTATATGTCCAATACGTTGGATCTATATGCCCGATATACACGGTATATATCTCCTGTAATTAGTTGATAAACATCGCTATTTCACAATGCTTTCCGCTCTTTCCAACGCTATATTTATGTTCGGGCAGATGTTTTCTTTTCCCAGCAGTTCATAGAAGCCGGATTTCTCCAGCACTTTATGTACCTTATCATTTACTCCGGAAAGGATAACAGTTGTTTTTTCTTTCTGCGACATTTCACAAAGCACGGTCAGGTTGTGTATGCCTGTGGAGTCAATGAACGGAACTTTTCTCATACGGATGATACGTACTTTCGGGCGGTCTCCCAGTTGTGCCATGGTGTCTTCAAACTTTGTAGCGATACCGAAGAAATAGGGGCCGTTGATCTCATATACCTCTACGCCTTTCGGGATGATGAGGTTCTCTTCGTGCACGGCAATGTCCGATTCTTTGTTCGGGTCAATCTCGTCGGTGATGACAGAGATTTCGGTTGTCTCCATTACGCGTTTCATAAAGAGAACGCAGGCAATAATTAATCCTACTTCGATAGCAACGGTCAAATCGAAAATGACCGTAAGGAAGAAAGTGATAAGCAACACAGTGACGTCTGATTTCGGGTTTTTCAGTAAAGCCTTGAATACGCGCCAGCCGCTCATGTTATAAGATACAATGACTAACACGCCGGCAAGGCATGCCATGGGGATGTATTGTGCCAGCGGCATCAGGAAAAGCAGAATCAGGAGCAGGATTACTGCATGAATAATTCCGGCTATCGGTGTCTTGCCACCGTTGTTGATGTTCGTCATGGTACGGGCGATAGCTCCGGTAGCGGGGATACCTCCGAACAGAGGGGCTACGATATTTGCCGCGCCTTGCGCGATAAGCTCTGTGTTGGAATCGTGGCGGTCGCCAATCACACCGTCGGCTACCGTGGCGGACAGCAATGATTCGATAGCTCCTAATACGGCAATCGTGATAGCTACCGGAAATAATTCCCTGATAGCTTCCCAGTCTAGGGCGGGCACGACAGCGTCAGGCAATTCCGATTTGATAGTGAAACGGTCTCCTATCGTCTGGATGCAGTCGATTCCTCCGAAGGTTTTCATCAGATAGACGGCAGCAGTGACAACGACAATTGCTATCAGTGAGCCGGGAATTTTTTTTGAGAACTTGGGGGTAATGGCGATGATAATAATGCTGACAACGCTCACGATAGTGTTCCACCAGTTGACCGTATCGAAGTGACGGAAATAAATCATCCACTTCCCGACGAAATCTCCCGGCACTTTCTCCTCTCCAAAAGATAAACCGAAAATATCGGCAATCTGGGTAGTGAAAATAGTAACGGCGATACCGCTGGTAAATCCGACAATGATAGGATAAGGGATAAACTTGATGACTGCACCGAGTTTGAAGACTCCCAGTAATACAAGCAGTACACCTGCCATGAGCGTGGCTACAATCAGTCCGGCTTCACCGTATTGCTGGATAATGCCGTAGATGATAACGATGAAAGCACCTGTCGGGCCGCCGATCTGGACTTTGCTACCTCCCATTAGGGAGATGATAAATCCGGCGATGATAGCGGTGATAATACCTTTTTCGGGCGATACTCCCGAGGCGATACCGAAGGCGATAGCCAATGGAAGTGCCACGATACCTACGATGATGCCGGCCATTAGGTCCGCCATAAACGTTTCTTTCGAGTAATTCTTCAGACAAGAAACCAGCTTGGGTTTAAATTCAAATAGCTTCATTTTTATGAGTTGTTATACGTGTAATCTGATCTTTTTGCAAAGTAGAGGTTGCAAAATTATATAAAATAATCGAAATAAGTATGTTCTCCAGCATATTATTTGTCTGTTGATAGATTTCATCAATGAACTGATAGTTTTTATTCATAAAGAAAAGTCGGTTTATTACGAACAATTCGCTTATATTTGCGTTATAAATAGTACGACAAGTTACGTTTGGTAATTACCAATTTAAAATATAGATTAGAATTATGGCTAAAAGTATTAAAGGAACTCAGACAGAGAAGAATCTGTTGACTTCATTTGCAGGAGAATCACAAGCAAGAATGCGTTACACTTATTTCGCAAGTGTGGCTAAAAAGGAAGGTTACGAACAGATTTCTGCTATCTTCACTGAAACGGCTGATCAGGAAAAAGAACATGCAAAACGTATGTTTAAGTTTCTGGAAGGTGGTATGGTTGAAATTACTGCCAGCTATCCGGCCGGTGTAATCGGTACTACACTCGAAAATCTTCGCGCTGCCGCTGCCGGCGAGCATGAAGAATGGTCACTGGATTATCCCCACTTCGCAGATGTAGCAGAACAGGAAGGTTTCCCGATGATTGCTGCTATGTACCGCAACATCTCTATCGCTGAAAAAGGTCACGAAGAAAGATATCTGGCTTTCGTGAACAATATCGAAAATATGACTGTATTCGCTAAAGAAGGCGAAGTGGTATGGCAATGCCGTAACTGCGGTTACATCACCGTAGGTAAGGAAGCTCCTGAAGTTTGTCCGGCTTGCCTGCATCCGCAAGCATATTTCGAAGTGAAGAAAGAAAACTATTAATCTGCGTCTACCGGGTTAATTGGATAAAGAAAAATGAGGCTGACTTGTTAATCAGCCTCATTTTCTATTTATTTCGGATACTGTCTTTGTAAATGGTAATTGTCCGTTCTCCTGTCGAATCATTCTTGATACTAGTTACATCTCCCCGTGTGGTGAAATATACATAGTTTCCCATATCAAAAAAACGGTAGACTTTTATTCCCTCGTGCTCAAACAGATAACTTACTTCGTAGGTTCTGTTGTTCTCGGATTTCCCACTTTTTAGCGGGATGCCTGTATAACAGGAAGCTAATCCTATCATACAGAACAAAGAAATAAAGAGTTGAGCTAATGTTTTCATAATTATTTCTTTGCGTGCGGATAATCTATCGTGTAATGCAATCCGCGGCTTTCCTTGCGTTCCATTGCCTGGCGCATAATCAGATAGCCGACATTCACCATATTGCGCAATTCACAGATTTCTCTGGAAGCGACACTACGTTTGAACAGGCTTTCAGTCTCTTCGTAGATAATGTCCAGTCTGTCCCAGGCACGTTTCAAGCGAAGGTCGCTGCGGACAATACCTACATACGTACTCATAATCTGATTCACTTCCTTCATGCTCTGTGTGATGAGTACCATTTCTTCCGGTGAGCGGGTACCTTCATCGTTCCATTCGGGGATGTTCTCGTTGTAGGAATATTGGTCGATGACTTGCAGACTGTGCTTGGCAGCTGCATCGGCATATACCACGGCTTCAATCAAAGAGTTGGAAGCCAGGCGGTTACCGCCGTGCAGTCCTGTGCAAGAACACTCTCCTACTGCGTATAGACGCTCGATAGAAGACTGTCCGTTCAGGTCTACCAGGATACCGCCGCAGAGATAATGGGCGGCCGGAGCTACCGGGATATAATCTTTAGTGATGTCGATGCCCAGACTCAGGCATTTCTCGTAGATATTGGGGAAATGTTTCTTTGTTTCTTCCGGATCTTTGTGGGTGACGTCCAAATAAACATGATCGTCTCCGCGATTCTTCATCTCGTTGTCAATGGCACGTGCCACGATGTCGCGCGGGGCAAGCGAGAGACGCGAGTCGTATTTCTGCATGAATTCCTTGCCGTCCATAGTACGGAGTACGCCACCGTAGCCGCGCATTGCTTCCGTAATCAGGAAAGAAGGACGGTCACCCGGATGATAAAGGGCGGTGGGGTGGAACTGCACAAATTCCATATCTTTCACCGTACCTTTGGCGCGGTAAACCATAGCGATGCCGTCCCCCGTGGCGACTAGCGGATTGGTTGTGGTCTTGTAGACGGCTCCCACTCCACCGGTGGCCATCAAAGTCACTTTGGCAAGATAGGTATCTACTTTTCCGGTCTTCGGATCGAGGATATAAGCACCGTAGCATTTGATGTCCGGTGTCTGGCGGGTAACGGTGACTCCCAGATGATGTTGGGTCAGGATTTCAATAGCAAACTGGTTCTCGATTACCGTGATATTGGGATGCCGTTGCACGGCTTTGATCAGGCTATCCTGTATTTCAGCTCCCGTATTGTCTTTGTGGTGAAGGATACGGAATTCAGAGTGTCCCCCTTCGCGGTGCAGGTCAAATTCGCCTTTCTCATTTTTGTCGAAGTCCACTCCCCACTTGATTAGTTCCTCAATTTGTGCGGGAGCTTCACGCACTACTTTCTCCACTGCGGCACGGTCGCTGATCCAGTCGCCGGCGTTCATGGTGTCTTCAATGTGTTTGTCGAAATTGTCTACCAGCAGGTTGGTCACAGACGCTACCCCACCTTGTGCGAAGTACGTATTGGCCTCTTCCAGCCCACTTTTACAGATAAGAGCAACTTTACCTTTGTGCGCCACTTTCAGCGCAAAACTCATACCGGCAATTCCGGAGCCGATAACGAGGAAATCGAATTTTCTTACCATAATTTTGTTATTTCTCACCGCAAAGCTACAAAATAAGTTACTTCGTTGTACTTTTCGTTGTCACTAATTCATAAAATTGCTACCTTGCAGGCAAAAATCTGACAAAATGAATCGAATTTTTCATGCCCGCATCGCCTGGTACCAGTATTTCCTCTTGGCAGTGCTTACTGTAAATGCCGTCGGTGCTTTGTGGTGTAAATATATCTTGCCGGCTGTGCTGTTTATGCTCATGCTGATTGTAGTGATCGAACAGATTATACATACCGCCTATACGGTCACTACGAACGGAAATATTGAAATATCCCGTGGACGCTTTATCCGTAAGAAGGTAATTCCTATTTCCGAAATTACGACTATACAAAGGTACCGTTCTATGAAATTCGGGAGTTTCTCGGTGACCGATTACATATTGATAGAGTATGGGAAAGACAAGTTTGCTTCCGTCATGCCTGTCAAAGAACGGGAATTTGTTGAACTGATTGAAAAGAAAATGAACTAAATAATTTATTTACTATGAAATACCAAGTGATTATTATCGGCGGTGGTCCTGCGGGATATACGGCTGCCGAATCTGCCGGCAAAGCCGGTTTGAGTGTATTATTGATTGAAAAGAACAATCTGGGCGGTGTCTGTCTGAACGAGGGATGCATCCCGACTAAGACTCTGCTCTATTCGGCAAAAACTTATGATAGTGCAAAGCACGCGTCGAAGTATGCGATAAACGTATCCGAAGTCTCTTTTGATTTATCCAAGATTATTGTCCGTAAGAGCAAAGTGGTGCGTAAACTGGTATTGGGGGTGAAGGCGAAGTTGGCTTCGAACAATGTCGCGATAGTATCGGGAGAAGCACAAATCATAGATAAGAATACAGTCCGCTGCGGTGAGGAGACTTACGAAGGTGAGAACCTGATACTTTGCACTGGTTCGGAAACCTTTATTCCCCCTATTCCCGGAGTGGAAACGGTGAATTACTGGACGCACCGGGACGCGTTGGATAATAAAGAACTGCCCGCTTCTCTGGCCATTGTCGGTGGCGGAGTGATAGGAATGGAGTTCGCTTCTTTCTTCAATAGCTTGGGCGTGCAAGTGACGGTAGTCGAAATGCTGGATGAGATTCTCGGCGGAATGGATAAGGAACTTTCTGCTCTGTTGCGTGCGGAATATGCAAAGCGAGGCATTAAATTCCTGCTTAGTACGAAAGTTGTCGGCCTGTCGCAGACGGAAGGAGCTGCTGTTGTCTCTTATGAGAATGCGGAAGGAAGTGGCAATGTGGTAGCGGAGAAGCTGTTGATGAGTGTCGGCCGTCGTCCTGTGACGAAAGGTTTCGGGCTCGAAAACCTGAATTTGGAAAAGACAGAACGTGGGGCTGTCAAAGTGGATGAGAAGATGCAGACCTCCGTGCCTGGTGTTTATGTTTGCGGTGACCTGACCGGATTCTCCTTGCTGGCTCATACAGCCGTTCGTGAAGCAGAGGTGGCCGTGCATTCTATTTTGGGAAAAGAAGACACTATGAGCTATCGTGCCATTCCGGGGGTTGTCTATACCAATCCGGAGATTGCCGGGGTAGGTGAAACGGAAGAATCTGCTTCAGCAAAAGGCATTACTTGTCAAGTTATAAAGCTCCCAATGGCTTATTCCGGTCGTTTTGTAGCAGAGAACGAAGGAGTGAACGGGGTTTGCAAGGTGTTGCTGGATGAACAGGAGCGGGTGATTGGAGCGCACGTGTTGGGTAACCCGGCTTCAGAGATAATAACCCTTGCAGGAACGGCCATTGAACTTGGGTTGACGGCGGCGCAATGGAAGAAGATTGTCTTCCCTCATCCAACGGTGGGTGAGATATTTCGGGAAGCATTGTAATCCGGTACATACCATAAAAAGATATATATGAGGAAATATATAATTGTTCCGGTTTTCTTGGCGGTGGTGCTGGTGATGATGTGTCATTGTACATCCGACCGGAAAGCAACAGTTCCGGCAAACGAATATTTGATTCAGGGAGAGCTGGCAAATCTTTCGGATAGTATAGTGATAGGGCTGTATGTGGATGAAGGAAACATTTTCAACCTTGTGGCGAGAGATACGCTTCTGAATGGCAAGTTTTCTTTCCGGGATACTGTCTCTGTTACAAAGAAAATGCTGATAATGTCTGATAATAAGGGATTCCCGGGCACATGGCTGGAAGTATGGATAGCGCCGGGGGAGTATATAGAAATCAAAGGAGAGGACAAATTACTGAAAACCTGGGAAGTGGTGAGCGATATCCCCGAACAGGCGGAAGAAAATCGCTTTACGGCTTGTGCAATGGCTCAGCAAAAAGAACTGATGCAGCATTTGGCGGCCGAATATGACTGGCAGCGGATGATGTTTATAGACCATGCAGGCGATCAGGAATTTGAAAAGAAAGGCTGGGCAAAGATAGACTCTATCCGGAAGTTGACAACGCCTTTACGGCAAGAAATCTGGAAAAAGGAACTTGAATATATGAAAGAGGCGCCTATCTCTAAAGTGTGGATAGATAAGCTGCTGCTATATGCTTCTATGATGAAATACGAAACTGTCATGCCTTATAAGGAAGAAGTGAAGAGCTTGTATGCTCGAATGCCGGAAACCGAGAAGCAAACGGATGCCGGACAGGAGATTACGGCCTATATTTATCCTCCTTCTGTGGCAGGAATAGGAGATATGATGGTTGACGGAGAACTATATGACGTGAATGACTCTCTCCGCCATATATCCGAATTTGCGGGACGATTCATTTTGCTGGATTTCTGGAGTAGCGGATGTGGTCCTTGTGTGGAGTCGATCCCGGAAATGGAGAAGGTCATAGATACTTATAAGGATAGAATGACCGTGATTAGTATCAGTGAAGACCCGAAAGCACGCTGGAAAGAATATGTTAAGACGAAAGGAATGGGCGGCAACCAGTGGAATGAACTTCGCAGAGGCCGTACGGGACTTGCTGTGAGTTATCAGGTGAAAGGGATTCCTCATTATGTGCTTATTGCTCCTAGCGGGAAGATACAAGATATGTGGTCCGGTTATGGTTCCGGTTCACTTCTGGAAACGGTGAAGAAGAATCTGAAATAGTAGAAAAGAGACTGACTAAAAAGTCAATAGTATCTCCATTCTCCTCCTTCTGGAAGGAGGAGTACCCGTAGGGGGAGGTGGTAGGT
>USPQ01000025.1 GCA_900556625.1 uncultured Bacteroides sp.
TCTGAAGATGTTGTAAAAGTCTAGTCCTCATTGCATTAAATTTTTCCATTTGTTACTATTTAGGTTGAAGTCTTTTTCTGCCGCTATTTGGCGAAAGTAACAAAGTGAACAAACGAAAGGCAAAAAAGATTTTGGAAAATACAGGAATGTCCGATTTTAACACAAAAGGAACCGATGTGAAATAGCAATAGTGACCTTAAAACATTTCTTCCGCTGTCTCTATGCAGTGGAAGACATCTTCTTTGTTGCCGTTGAAAGGACCGGATTTCTCGATTTTCAGTGTCGACATCGCAGCGGCGAAACGCCCCGCCTCCTCAATGCCGGTTCCGGATACCCGTTGATACAGATAGCCGATTGTATATGTATCACCGCAGCCTGTCGCGTCCACCACTTGCGCAGGCTTATAAGCCGGGATACGGAAAAAGTCCGTCCCGTTGAAAATAAGTGAGCCCATGCTTCCCAATGTAACTAACACTTCTTTTACTCCCCATTCATGCAACCGCCGGGCGGCTTCGTGAGGATCGGAAAGTCCGGTCAGCACTTCCATTTCGTGTTCGTTGACTTTCAGGAAATGGATATATCGTAAGGCTTCCCGCTTGTCGGTCCAGTCTGTCGGATATACATGAGTGTCACGTACTTCACGCAGGTAACCTTGTGAGTCTACTGCAATCAATCCTTTTAGGGAAAGCTCCTTGATTACTTCCAGTGAGAAGTCGTCGGCCAGCAGGGAGCCGAGGTGGTAAATCTCCGCGTCTATCTCACGGAGTTGGGAAGCGGTGAAAGGATCAGCTTTTGCCAGTACACGTTGGGTACGGTCATCGGGATTGGTCCCGTAGATGTTCTCGAAATATACGGAATGCCGGCTGGGCAATGCAGTGACGTCAATGCCGACCTTACGCAGCTGTTTTACAACGTTCATTTCTGTTGCACCAACTGCCGTGACCAGTGTATAGTCGATATCATTGAAATGACGAATGGCGTGTGAACAGTAAAAAGCGGTTCCTCCCGGCATATAAACAGTGCTTTGAGGGGTAACTACTTTATCTAATGTGATGTGACCAATACAGCAAAGTTGATGTTTCTTCATATTGTAAGCAATTAAAAAGCCTCCAAGAATGTATCTTGAAGGCTTTCTAGTTTATTTTGGTGCGGATGATAGGACTCGAACCTACACGCCTCACGGCACCAGATCCTAAGTCTGGCGCGGCTACCAATTACGCCACATCCGCAGGTAGCTTTTTTGTTTAGCGGTGCAAAGATAGGAAGATTTTCTGATTTGACAAATTATTCGGCAATAAAGTTATTCACTTAGTATCTCAAATGCCTTTTCTATCAGTGTATCTTTGTTCTCAAGTTGGTCTTCCTTAGACATATTGATAGCAACATCCGGTGCGATACCTTCTTCCAACGGCTGTTTGTTCTTATCGAAATGCGGGCTGGCGGAGAAGCGGATGCTCCAACCGTTCGGCAGTTCGGACGAGAACGGAAGACCGGAACCACCTCCGGTCCGGTCGCCCAACTGGATAATTTCTGTATCTTCTATGCTGCGCATCGCATTGACAAAATCGTTTGTTGCGCTGTAACAACGACGGTTGGTTAATATCACTACCTTTTTCTGCCACCGGATACTGTTGGACGGTTCCAGATAAATCGGTTCCATTTGGGAGAAATCATTATGTCCCGGTCCGGTCTTGTGCTGAATGTATCCGGTCAGCGTCTTTTGGTTGGTGAACCGGGCGGCGATACGGGTGGAGTTTGTCAAGTTTCCCCCTCCGTTGTCGCGTACATCAATGATTAATCCGTTGCAAGGTGACAGGTAGAGAAGAACCTCATCCAGATTACCGTTTCCTACTCCTGCACTGAAACTCTCATAACGGATATATCCTATATTATTGTCGAATATCTTATATTTCAGTCCGGCTGCTGTGTAGTAACCGCTGCTGGCACTGCCCAGATAGGTCTGGTAAAGAATGTCTTCCCGGTAGTTCCAATCATACCCCTGATACCACTCATCATAGAAAGAAGTGCGTTTGGCGGAAGAAAGATTGACGTGCCCGTCTTTCAGGGTATATAACATCTGACTCAGAAGGTCAAACAAATCATCGTTGGACATGGTCGGTACCACCAGTTTTCGGTATTTTTCGTGTACGGCATCCCAGTCAATGCCTTTTGCCTCCAGAAAACAATACTGTTCGTCAATGATCTTCCATAGTTGCTCGAAGTTGCCTACGGGATCATTGGCGTACTCTTCTTCCCTGATGCAACCGGTCAGCGCCGGCAGGCAGCAGATTAGTAAAAGTAATTGTATAATCTTATTTTTCATTCTTCTTATCTATCGCTCTTTGAAATTTCAACATTAAATCTTTCGTTCTCTTAGTAGGCCCTTACCGATGAAGGCAGAGGGGCTGTTCCTTTTTTATTTCGGATTCGGTATAGGTCTTTCACAAATCCTACCATGAATACATGAGAGTAGGTATGTGTTTTGATATTGTTTACTTTGTATTGTTGCAAATCAGCCAGATAGCTGAAACGCATCTTGGTATATCCTATCGGCAGGTCAATCGAGAGCATTTGCCGGAGGGAAGGCTGGTTGTGCAAAGAAGTGAATTTAATCACTCCGCCGGCATTGCCCAATGAGAAAATCTCGTAATAAGACTGCCCGTAGTGCGGTGAGAACAAAACTCCCATGACAGGAAGGTTCACTTGATAGCGCAACACCATTGGATAGCGTTTGATTTTGAGATGCCAGATAGCCATTCCCGAAGCGTCCAGATTGACGTATGCCCTTGCGGAAGCCGGATTGTTCGTGTTACGGAGATTGTAGACAAAGCCGCCGTTGGCGTCTATCAGTCCTCCGGCCAGTAATTTGAAGTTCTCCGTCAGGCGGAACTGGTAATGCAGGCCGTAATTCCAGTTGACTAATCCGGAGAATGTATTGTTGTTGTCGGCACGGTTATGCGTATAGCCGATATCTGCCTGAAAGAAATTCTGTACGGAAACATTGCCATCGAACAACTTTGTCATACGGATTGTTTCGCGGGAAATGCGGAAGTCGATTCCCTTATATTCCTGTGGTGACAGGTAGGTGTCGAACACATTGGTAAAACCGATGCCGTACATGGTGGCACGTGTTACATAACGATGAGCCTGCAGGGAATCAATCTGTGCCTGTAATTTTGTGCAAAGGGCGAACAGGATGCATCCTGTCAGCCCCAAGTATATTAGTTTTTTCTTCATCAGAATAATTTCATCTGCCCGGTGATTTCATCAATAATATCCCCTTCGCTTTTGTCACTGTCCGGGTCCAGATTTTCGGGTTCTTCACTTGCCTCTTCCTGCGGTTCCTGTTCCGGTTCGGGGAAGCGGGTCGGTTCGAGCTCGTTAATCGTCTCCACTGTGTAAGTGGTGATACGTTTACCTTTAGCTTTGAATCCCTTGACAGCAATAAACTCGTCCGCATCGATTTCCAATGGTTCTCGGAAACTGTCGTGTCCGCCGAATATCACTTCCAGGCGGGGATAAAACTCGTCGGTCAGCAGGATGAGGCGGTTATTCTTGTTTTCGCCCAGATAGTTCTGCTTACGGTTGGAACCTTCGAAGCAGAAACGTTTCAGGTACGGGTAATTCTGCTGGTCGGCATCATATAGCGCGGCAGTCCATACCTTGTTGGAGTCGAATTTCTCGACAATACTTACGTTGTCTTCGTAGTGATTGCTCAGGTCGAAGTTGCTGGTGTAAAAGTCACCGTTGTTCAGCACAACGAGTATGGTGTCGTCGCTCTGGAACTCGCCCAGATATTCGCCGCGTCCGTCATAATTGAGACGGAGGATATCACGGTCAAACCATACCTTACGTCCGCCGAGTGTGGAACCGCCTTTCTGTTTCAAGGCTATCTTGTGTACCGGCAGGCGGGTCAGGATAACTCCCTGTGCTTGTCGTCCCTTGATACTGATCTCACTAAAGTCACGCTCGAAGATGATACGCCGCACACGCGGATTCGGTTTTAAAGTCACCTTGATGATTTCGGCTTCCCCGTTCGGATTGGCACTGAAATAAGTGATACGTGAATCCGGTGTCCCTTGCGTGACGTCATATTCGCGGTCGCGGACAACGGAAGTGACTGCAAAACGCTTGATATAGGTTGTGCCTTCCTTGCCGTCGCGGTAGGTGACATTATAGATTGTACGTTTGTCATTCTTCTTGAAGACATTGACATAAAGTATGTTCTTACCCACAAACTTCTTGTCGGCTACCGGAGTGACGATATATTTTCCGTCGCGGAAGAAGACAATCACGTCATCGATATCCGAGCAGTTGGCTACGAACTCGTCCTTCTTCAAGGCTGTTCCGATAAATCCTTCTTCGCGGTTGATGTAAAGTTTTTCGTTGGCTTCCACCACTTTGGCGGCTTCGATCGTGTCGAAGTTACGCAGTTCGGTACGACGAGGGAAGTTCTTGCCGTATTTGTTCTTCAACATCTGATACCAGTTGACGGTATAGTCGACGATGTGTGCCAGGTGGTCGTCAATTTCGGCAATATCCTCTTTCATCCGGGCAATGAGTTCGTCCGCTTTGTCCGAGTTGAACTTCAGGATACGTCCCATTTTGATTTCCATTAGTTTGAGGATATCCTCCTTGGTCACCTCACGGATAAAGCTCGGATAGAACGGGGTCAGCCGTTCGTCGATGTGTTCGCAGGCAGCGTCCATATCTTTGGACTGCTCGAACTCTTTGTCTTTATAGATACGTTCTTCGATAAATATCTTTTCGAGGGAAGCGAAATGCAGTGCTTCCAGGATTTCCCCTTTCTTGATTTCCAGTTCCTGCTTCAGCAAATCCAGCGTGTTGTCTGCCGACTTTTTCAGGACTTTGCTGACGGTGAGGAAATGAGGTTTGCTGTCGTCAATCACGCAGCAGTTGGGAGAGATGCTCACTTCGCAGTCGGTGAAAGCGTATAGTGCATCAATCGTTTTGTCCGACGAAGTGCCGGGGGCGAGGTGTACCAGTATTTCTACGTTGGCAGCCGTATTGTCATCCACCTTGCGGATTTTGATTTTTCCCTTGTCAACAGCTTTCAGGATAGAGTCGATTACGGATGAAGTGGTTTTTCCGTAAGGGATTTCCGTGATAGCAAGGGTTTTGTTGTCCAGCTTGTTGATTTTCGCACGTACTTTTACGGCTCCGCCACGTTCGCCGTCGTTGTATTTGGCTACGTCGATAGAACCACCCGTCTGGAAATCGGGATATAGTTGGAACTCTTCTCCACGGAGGTAGTTGATAGAGGCATCGCAAAGTTCGTTGAAGTTGTGTGGCAGTATCTTGGAAGAAAGCCCGACGGCGATACCTTCCACTCCTTGCGCCAGCAATAACGGGAATTTCACAGGGAGAGTGACCGGTTCCTTGTTTCGTCCGTCATAAGACAATTTCCATTCGGTAGTCTTGGGATTGAAGACAACATCCAGTGCAAACTTGGAAAGGCGTGCCTCGATATAACGGGGGGCGGCAGCACCATCTCCCGTAAGGATATTACCCCAGTTACCCTGACAGTCGATTAGCAAATCTTTCTGTCCGAGTTGCACCAGAGCGTCGCCGATAGAAGCGTCACCGTGAGGGTGGAACTGCATCGTGTGTCCCACAATATTTGCCACTTTGTTATATCGCCCGTCGTCCAGACGTTTCATAGAATGCAGGATACGGCGTTGCACAGGTTTCAAACCGTCGTTGATATGGGGTACGGCACGTTCCAGAATAACGTATGAGGCGTAGTCCAGAAACCAATTCTGATACATGCCTGTTAACTGGTGTTTTACGTTTTCGTCCCGTGCGTCCGCCGGTTTGTAGTCTGAATGTTCTTCCGGTATCTCGTTAATTTCGTCACTCATAAATCAATCTTCACTTTGCTTTTACAACAAATAATCTTCCTGAACATCAAAAAAGGGGATGTCCACGCAAAAATACGAAATAAATTCATATGAGGACGAAAAGAACTCACGTTTTTTATGATACTGACAGCTTCATTAATCTTTTAGCAGGCACCGGATTTGCTTTCTGAACATACAGGTTAATGGGATAAAGAGTCATATTCTTGATTTATTTGACCGGTTGGCGGAGTTGACTTTGTGTATATTTAATTCTGCCGATAGACTTTTTTAGTAGAAATGTGTTCAAATCCTCCATAAAATGTGCTTATTTTGTTCATATAGATTGAAAACCGTACTTTTTTACAATATTTGTGTGTATATAAATTATGCACCTCCTGTATTTTTGCTTATGTTTGAATTTATCTATTAATATATTGAGTTATATGAAACACCTTAAAAAACACATCCTGGTGATATTGTGTGCATTACAAGTACAATATTCTCTTGCATTGAATCTTCAAAAAGATTGGTTGATTGACGGATCATCCTATCAAGCCAAAGTGACAACTACCGATAAAGAATTGTGCCTTAGTAACGGGCTACTCTCACGTACATTCATATTATCTCCTAATGTCGCAACGATTGCATTTGACAATTTGATGAATGGCAATGCAGAGCTGCGTGCTATCCGTCCGGAAGCTGTATTGACCATTAATGGTATGGAATATCCGGTAGGAGGGCTTTATAAACAACCGGTTCAAAATTTTCTGAATAACGATTTTATTGAGGATATGATAAGTTGCGACACTGCATTCACGTATGTGAGCCATACAGTGGGAGAAACGATCGAACGTTTTCCCTATCGTCCCAAACAAGAATGGCTGTCGAACAAAAATCCATGGCCGGCTCCCGGCAAACGGATTGTTTTTACATATAAAGCTGCCCCACGTGCACCGGAAATGATACGGAATGTGACGGTAAAAGTGATCTATGAGCTATATGATGGGGCTCCTATCCTGTCAAAACAGATAGAAGTTGAAAATCAAGGAAAATCTTCGATTGTTCTGAATTCTTTTAAATCTGAAATACTGGCTTTAACGGAAACAGCTCCCAAAGTGCACTATGGTGAACCGCATGAAATACGTATGTTGGCTCAGGAACCGGGTACTTACACTCGTAATTATCGGAAATCTCCTGCACAGACTGACGCGCCTCGTGAATATATAGATCGCTTTACACAGCTCTTTGTAGTGACTGATTATGCCATGGGAGGTGATATGGAAGCGATGAAAGACAATCCGGCAGTCCGTTGGGTGTTCGACCATCCGGAATATGAAGCTACCGGAATACGGTATTACGGACAGTACAAACCGGCGCGTTTAGAAGTATGCCCGCCTATTGGTCCTGATTATGAAATAACTCCGGGAATGACTTTCCGTTCATGCACAGCTTTTGAAATGCTGAGAGATGCCACTGATAATGAACGCCGCGGGTTAGCGGAATGCCGTTTTTGGAGAATGATGGCACCCTGGACTCAAGAGAATCCTATTTTTATGCACGTTCGCCGCTCGGATGAAGCTTCTGTTAAGGCCGCCATAGACCAATGTGCCGCTGTTGGTTTTGAAATGGTAATAATGACTTTTGGCAGCGGGTTTAATATAGAAAACAATTCTCCGGAATATATGGAAATGATGAAACGGCTGAATGCTTATGCTCACTCTAAAGGTATAGCACTCGGCGGATATTCGCTATTGGCAAGCAGAGGCGCCAAGACGGAAGATGCTGCTATCAGTAGAAAGACAGGAAAACCTGCTACAACACGGGAAGAGGGAAGCCGCTTTGGAAAATCTCCTTGTCTTGCTTCTTCATGGGGAGATACTTACTTTGGCAAGTTACGCTCATTCTTTACGCAGACGGGTATGGGGGTATTTGAGAATGACGGTTCTTATCCCGGAGATCCTTGTGCTTCGACACAACACAAACATCATCGCGGCTATTTGGATTCCCAATGGAAGCAATGGGAGGTGATACGGGACTTTTATCGTTGGTGTCGTGAACAGGGCATATATTTGAATGTTCCCGATTGGTATTTTCTCAATGGCTCCAACAAAACTCCAATGGGATATGTAGAAACAAACTGGTCGTTGCCCCGTGCATATCAGGAAATTATTGAACGCCAAAATATATATGATGGAACTTGGCAGAAAACTCCGACTATGGGCTTTATGTTTGTTCCTCTTACACAATATCATGGAGGCGGGGAAGCTGCGACTATTGAGCCTCTTTGCGAACATTTGGAGCATTACCAGATTCGTTTGCAGAATCTATTCGGGGCGGGAGTCCAGGCATGTTTTCGAGGTCCCCGACTGTATGATACGGAGGATACTCGCAAAATGGTAAGTCATTGGGTCGCTTTTTATAAGAAATATCGTCGTATTCTAGATTCTGATATTGTTCATTTACGTCGCCCTGATGGCAGAGACTGGGATGGTATCCTGCATGTTAATCCTGACATTCAACAGAAAGGCTTTCTGGCTGTGTATAACCCTCTTTTAACTGACATCGAACGCACTATTCGGGTACCATTATACTATACCGGTTTGCATGATAAAGTTCGGGTAAAAGAACAGGATGGCAAAGCCCGGACCTATACTGTTGACAGAGACTATTCTATCTCGTTGAAAATTAGAATACCCGCAAAAGGATTTAATTGGTATATCTTTGAATAAAGACATTCATAAATGATATGCATAACTTTTTAAAGATTCATTCTTTCATTATTTAACTCTGCCAATAACAGATTTACTTGACAACGTCTTATTTATATTGTATATTTGTAATCGACTATTGTCTTTTAGCTAAAAACCGGAATAAATGAAAAAAAGAATTGCTTTTTGCTATCACAGAGGATCTTCTTGTACCTTGGAATGGTACTATAATTTGACGACATAGACGTTTGGTGTCTATGGAAATAGACTCACAAAAACGATTTGGGGAATAAAGGCTGTGGATTTATTATAAATTCGCAGCCTTTATTGTTGCATAATATTGATATATTCGCTTTGGAAGGGCGTGCGAAAGTTTATAATAAACTAGGGTGACGTTTATAATAAACGATTCATTTATTTATTAGAAAAGGTTTAATCGATTATGAATAAAGAGTAAACACTTTTTGATTTATTTGAAACGCATTCATTGAAATGTTTTAATTTCAACTATTAATATGATAAACTATAATAACATATTCCGACTTTATATTTTTGAACAAAAAAGAAGAGGCTTATCTTCTTTTCTCGTTTCCCGTTTCGGCGAAGAAGTTCAGGAATAAGATAAATTAATACCCTACCTGTCTTATTTATGAGATAAATCCCTATCTTTGTGGCACTTTTTACGAAAAAAGCAAATTCAAATTAATAGATATAGAAAAGAAAATGGCACAAGAAGACGTTTTTAAGAAACTAGTATCGCACTGTAAAGAGTACGGTTTCGTATTTCCTTCAAGCGATATCTACGACGGACTGGGCGCTGTGTATGACTACGGTCAAATGGGCGTTGAATTGAAGAATAATATCAAGAAATACTGGTGGGACAGCATGGTGCTGTTGCACGAAAACATTGTCGGGATCGACTCTGCCATATTTATGCATCCTACTATCTGGAAGGCTTCCGGACACGTTGACGCATTCAATGACCCATTGATTGACAACAAAGATTCCAAGAAACGCTATCGTGCCGACGTACTGATTGAAGATCAGTTGGCTAAATATGACGATAAAATCAATAAGGAAGTAGCGAAAGCTGCCAAAAGATTCGGAGAAAGCTTTGATGAGGCTCAATTCCGTTCTACCAACGGACGTGTGTTGGAACATCAGGCAAAACGTGATGCTCTTCATACCCGTTTCGCAAAAGCACTGAACGACAATAATCTGGAGGAACTTCGTCAGATTATTATTGATGAAGAAATCGTATGCCCGATTTCAGGAACTAAGAACTGGACAGAGGTTCGTCAATTCAATCTGATGTTCTCTACCGAAATGGGTTCTACTGCCGACGGTTCTATGAAGATTTACCTTCGTCCGGAAACGGCACAAGGTATTTTCGTAAACTATCTGAATGTGCAGAAAACAGGTCGTATGAAAGTTCCTTTCGGTATTGCACAGATCGGTAAGGCTTTCCGTAACGAGATCGTTGCCCGTCAGTTCATCTTCCGTATGCGTGAGTTCGAACAAATGGAAATGCAGTTCTTCGTAAAACCGGGAACAGAACTTGACTGGTTCAAGAAATGGAAAGAAATCCGTCTGAAATGGCATAAGGCGCTGGGCTTCGGCGATGCAAGCTATCGTTATCATGATCACGATAAATTGGCGCATTATGCAAATGCTGCAACTGACATCGAATTCCTGATGCCGTTTGGCTTCAAAGAGGTAGAAGGTATCCACTCCCGTACCAACTTCGACTTGTCACAACATGAGAAGTTCTCCGGAAAGAGCATTAAATACTTCGACCCAGAACTGAACGAATCATATACTCCGTATGTAATTGAAACTTCTATCGGTGTAGACCGTATGTTCCTTAGCATTATGAGCGCCGCTTATTGCGAAGAACAACTGGAAAATGGTGAAAGCCGTGTTGTTTTGAAATTGCCTGCTGCTTTGGCTCCGGTGAAACTGGCGGTTATGCCGTTGGTGAAGAAAGACGGTCTGCCTGAAAAAGCGCGTGAAATCATCGATGACCTGAAGTTCCATTTCCATTGCCAATATGACGAAAAAGATAGCATCGGCAAGCGTTACCGCCGTCAGGATGCAATCGGTACCCCGTACTGTGTAACAGTCGATCATCAGACATTGGAAGATAACTGTGTGACATTGCGTAACCGCGATACCATGCAGCAAGAACGTGTGGCTATCTCTGAACTGAATAATATCATTGCAGACAGAGTAAGTATCACTTCTCTATTGAAAACTTTACAATAAACCTTTGACGAATGAGTAAAAAGATCTATTTATTTTCTTTAGTATTGCTGGCTCTGACGTTTACTGCTTGTAGTGAAACAGAGGAGGCGGGTCGCTATGATAATTGGCAGGCACGTAGTGAGGCATTCATTGATTCTATTGCAAATGTATATAACAGCGCCGAGAATAAGGCTTTGCCGGATAACGACCCGGAAAAACTTCATGCTTACAAAGATCCGACTAATAATCAAATGTTGTACGTTAAGAAGATTAGTAAGGATGAAAATAGCAGTCAGAAAAAACCACTATATACTTCTACGGTAAGTGCATATTATCGTATGACTTATTTTAACGGAGATGTGGTGCAGCAGAACTTTAATGGGATTAAACCTAGCAACTACGATTCACCATCCAAATTTTCTTTGGACGGGGTAATTACAGGTTGGTCATATACATTGATGCATATGACAGAAGGTGAATTATGGACTTTGTATATTCCTTATCAGAGTGGATATGGCTCCGGTACTAGCGAAGACGGTTCTTTACAACCTTATTCGGCATTGGTCTATAACGTAAAGTTAGATAAGATTGTAGAATTATAATCTTATATAGTATAATAAAGATAAACAGGTGTTGCGTCTATTATGAAGTGCACCCCAAAAGTTTTTTGTCTAACTTTTGGGGTGCACTTCACTTTTCGGACCCCCTCTTTCTTCATCAATTTACAAAACAGAGAGCATGATACAGTTTATTCCTGTCCCTCTCCTAAAATTCGGTATAGGTTAATTAGACTTTGTATTTCGGTGAAATGATTGGCTGTTTGCGTCAATTACTTTCTTTACCGAACCATGAAGCAATAATAACTTTTGGGCATGATCGTGGTCTAATCCTAATTCCTCCATAATCATCCGTGTTCCTCTTTCCACTAACTTTTGATTGCTCAATTGCATGTTCACCATTTTGTTTCCTTTCACCCGTCCGAGTTGGATCATCACAGAAGTGCTGATCATGTTTAGAATCATTTTTTGCCCGGTGCCGGATTTCATTCGGGAACTGCCTGTGACATATTCCGGTCCGACGATCATTTCAATGGCAACATCCGCTTCTGCTGCCATAGGAGAATCGGGATTACTAGTGATGCAACCAGTCAGGATCCCCTGTTTGCGTGCTTCGTGTAAAGCTCCTATTACATAAGGAGTAGTGCCGGAAGCGGCAATGCCGATAACGGTATCCTTATTGTTGATGTGATGTTCGGTCAGTTCTTCCCAACCACGGTTTGTGTCATCTTCGGCGCCCTCTACGGGATTGCGCAAGGCCGTATCACCTCCTGCTATCAGTCCGATAATCCAATTGGGAGACATTCCGAAGGTAGGGGGAACCTCCGAAGCGTCCAATACTCCTAAACGGCCGCTTGTCCCTGCCCCCATATAGAAGATACGTCCGCCTTGTCTCATGCGGGGGACAATCAGGTTGACAAGGTACTCAATCTGCGGAATTGCTTTCTGTACGGCTGATGCTACCTTTTGATCTTCACGATTGATGTCTTCCAGTATTTCCCGTACGGATTTCTTTTCCAGGTGATCGTAAAGCGATGGTTGTTCGGTTATCTGCATAATACAAATTACTGTTTACCAATTAATTGTAGATAGAGAAATTATTTTTGATGATATTGGATTAATCCTTCCATTGGACTTTGGAGGATTTTACCGACTTGAATCCCTGTTTGCTGTGCTGCCTCTTGTAATATATCCTTATAACAATGTGCAACAGAACCGATGAAATGTGCCGGATATTGCTTATAATCATATTGCATTACATTTCTGCGAAGGAAAGCAATGAAGCTATTGAGCACGAGTGTGCGGATAGCAGGTTCGTCCAGGTGTTGAGCCAGGAAAGGAGAGAGGCTTGCCAAAAAACGGTTCGGGAAAGGCTGGCGATAAACCCGGTCGATGATTTCGGGGACTGTCAGGTCGAATTGCTTTAAAAAAGCCTCTTTTATGGTTGACGGAAGCTGGTTTTTCAGTACATCGCCTACCAGCAGTTTACCTAATACTGCGCCGCTTCCTTCGTCACCCAGAATAAATCCAAGAGGTGAAATGTTACTTATAATCTCTTCGCCATTGTAAAAGCAGGAGTTGGAACCCGTGCCGAGGATACAGGCAATGCCTGCTTCGTGTCCACATAGTCCGCGGGCGGCGGCAAGCATATCCGAATTGGCTTTTATATTTCCTATGACGGGCAGGCTGTCGGCAATTGCCCGTCGGAGGACGGGAGCTTTTTCGGGCGTACATCCTGCACCGTAGAAATAAACGGAGTTTATCGTCCCTTCCGGTAACTGTGGCAGGAGAGAGGCAGTTAACTCTTGTTGGATTTCCTCTTCCGATTGGAAGAAAGGGTTTATCCCTTTCGTTCCAATTCGTTTAATCAGGGTGCCGTTGAATACGATGCACCAATCGGTTTTGGTAGAACCGCTATCTGCAATAAGTATCATATCTTAATGTATATTTTCTTTTTATATAATATATAGCCTATTGCCCAGTTGAGAAGGACAAATAGAATGGCATAAGCAAGGGAACCGCTTTCATTACCGAAAACGGGCTGAAGGACACCGGCATAAAAGACTTGCTGCAAGGAAGTGTTTTCTCCCTGATATGTGACGGTAATGACACCTAGCAGGATAGCGAGAACATCTGCCAGTACATAGATAAAGAGCGGATTTACTCCGAAGGATTCGAAGAAACGGCTCCATTTCTTGTATCCTTTTATGTCGATAATCCAGACGAGTAAAGCCAGAAAACTGGAACCTAATCCGCAAGTGACCAGAACAAAAGTCGGCGACCATATCTTTTTGTTGAACGGACATCCATAGCTAAGCAGGAAACCTGCGAAAGTGAGAATCGTACCGATAAGAAAGAGACGTTCCAATTTTTCGCGGATATCTTTCACTTCCATTAGTAGTTTGCCGACACAAAAGCCTATCAGTACGTGTGCAATAGAAGGGATAGTGCTTAGAAGTCCTTCCGGGTCGATGTGATTGTCCTGATACATGTGTGCATCTCCCAGGATGCTACGGTCTACAATGGAAAGAATGTTCGTTTCGTTGTAGGCAAAGCCGTTGCCGGTGATGAGGAGTATGAAGTAACCCACTAATAAGGCGACGATCAGATAAGGGATATACTTGTGTTTAATAAGCAAGGCAATTAATGCGGATGCTCCGTAGCAAAGGGCAAGCCGTTGCATCACTCCCAGAACCCGGATTTGGGCAAAGGGAAGCGGGTCGTGATAGTAGCAAAGCAAGGCAAACCAGTTGATGGCTATCCCGATAAGGAAAATGACAATCGTTCTTTTGATAATTTTCAGGGCAGCGGGGGTACTGAACGTGAAGTTATACTTTCTGAGTGAAATGTAAGTAGAGATTCCCATGATAAACATAAAGAAAGGAAAAATCAGGTCTGTGGGGGTGAGACCGTTCCATTGAGCATGTTTAAGAGGGAAATATACATATCCCCATGAACCCGGATTATTCACCAGAATCATTCCTGCGATAGTAATGCCTCGCATTACATCAAGTGCCAACAGACGTTTGTTACTTGTTACATTCATGACTGTTACTTGTTAATGTGTTAAGTTATTAAGTAAATTGTTTATTGTTTCTTACCGAAAGAATCATCCAGCCGATTGCGAATCATCAATGAGGCTATAATGCCGGGTATGGTGCAAATACAGACCCAGATAAAGAAACTGGTATATCCGATGTGTTCCTGTATCCAGCCTGCGGGCATTCCCGGAATCATCATGCCCAATGCCATAAATCCGGTTCCGATAGCATAATGAGCAGTCTTGTGCTCGCCTTCCGCAATATAAATCAGATAAAGCATATAGGCAGTGAAACCAAAACCGTAGCCTAGCTGCTCAATGGCGACACAAATAGATATTAGAATGAGGTTATCTGGGGTTGCTGCTGCCAACCAGATATATAACAGGTCGGGGAGATTAATCGCTAATGCCATGGGTAATATCCATTTTTTGAATCCGTCTTGGGAAACGAGCAAACCGCTGATGATTCCACCGAATAAGAGAGCTGCAACGCCTATGGTGCCATAAATCATTCCGACTGTTGTTGTAGATAGAGCCAATCCTCCTTTTTCGATACTATCCAGAAGGAAAGGTGAGGCGATTTTGGCTAATTGAGATTCGCCCAGTCGGTAGGTGAGCAGGAAAAAGAACATAAGACCTATATGTTTCTTCTGGAAAAAAGAGACAAAAGTTTTAAAGAAGTCTTCTAGCAGTTTGCTGGGTGTCAGGCCTTCCCGTTTGACGTCGGAATCGGGATAAGGGAGCATGAAACGATGATAGATAGTGAGTGCCAAAAATAGTCCTGCCATAAGATAGAAAGTAATGCTCCATGCCAGAGGTACATTATTTTGTAATGTTTCCAGCCAACCCGCCAACATCACAAGAACTCCTTGACCGAAAATACTGGCAAACCGGTAGAACGTATTCCGAAGACCTACAAAGAAGGATTGTTCCTTGTTATTGAGTCCGAGCATATAAAAACCGTCTGCTGCAATGTCATGAGTGGCGGAACTGAATGCCAGCAGCCAGAAAAAAGCCAGGGTGAATTGTACGTAGTGTGTTGTCGGGATGAAAAAGGCAATACCGGCAAATCCGGCTGAGATAAATCCTTGCATGGTAATAATCCAGGCTCGTTTCGTTTTAATCAGATCAACGAACGGGCTCCATAAGGGCTTGATAGTCCACGGCAGGTAAAGCCAGGAGGTGTAAAGAGCTATTTCTGTATTCGATAACCCCAGACGTTTATACATGATGACAGCGATTGTCATTACTGCTACATAGGGAAGTCCTTCTGCAAAGTAGAGGGTTGGAATCCAGCTCCAAGGGTCTCTTTTCAGGGTTGGCGTTGTCATGGTATTCATTGGGTTCTATTTATATTGTTGCTCGATCGCACTACCGGGGTAGTAGTGGGATAGTATTTCTTTGTATTTATAGCCTTGTTCCCCCATTACGGCGGCACCGATCTGGCAAAGTCCCACGCCATGTCCCCAGCCGGATCCCGTGAGGATAAACCGGGAAGGGATTTCTTTTTCATCTTCTTTGTATTCTTTGTCCACAACGAAAGCGGAGCTATATAAGTGGGAAGATGATAGGGTACGACGGATCTCCAACTCTTTGCCGATGATGAGAGTGCGTAACGTTCCTACTATTTTCAATCGGACCAGCCGTCCTGAAGTTCCCCGTTCGACCGGAATCAAATCAATGATTTTTCCGAACTCGATTCCTGAACGTTTATGAATCAGTTCCGAGAGTTCTTGTTGGGAGTAGCAGACTCTCCAACGGTAAAAGTCTGTTGTTTCCTGGTCATAATTATTCAATACCTGACTCAACACTTGTTTGTTATGGGTGTTGCAAAAGGCCGTAGGAGAAGTACGTATCCATTTATCGGCTTCCGCTTCTTTTGTCAGGTCGGGAAGTCGCGTTTCTGTTTTACTATCCCGTTGCCCGATAAGATAGGGATGCTTTACATTCTCCCAGCAGTTCTGGAATTCTTCGAAAGCGCCGCCGCAACATTTAGAGAAACGAGCGTCACAAATCTCTCCTTCATACATAAGTACTTCACCCCGTGTAGCAAAAACAGCTTCAATTGCCTGTGGAGTTGAGGTGCGTGTAATGCCTTGATAACGCTGGCAATGGTCATCGGCACATACATCAAAGTTTTTGTGGGCTTCATGGTCGTACCATTTAATAAGTTGAGAGGGGAGAGTTGAAAGTTCAAAGTTGGCTGTGTTGTCTGGGTGCATAATAACTTTCAATTTCCCATTTGCAACTTTCAACTTATTAAGCAGCCAGCTTCGGGAAATAACGGCATGTGCTTTTAATAGCTCCAAAGAAGCTGTTGCACTCATCTCTGATGAAATCACGTTGGTGAGATAATCTTCAATAGGAATTATATTGATAGCAGTCAGTCTGTCATCTTCAACAATAATCTTCAGTTCACCTTTGAATCTTTGAACTTCTTTACGTTCCCAATGGAAGTTGATGCCTATGGTTACGTCTTGCAGTTCAAAGAAAGAAGAAGTATCTTGTTGGGGAGTGAAGGAGAGTTCGTCATATTCTTTCTCCTGCCAACAGATTTTTCCTTTCCGATAGACAGCCTGTTGTATTCCGCAGATTGCTATTCCGTCAGAAGATATAAATTCTTTCGGGAAAGAGAATCCAATCTCTTTCCCGGAAAGAATACCGACTGTAATGACAGGCTCCTGCATAAAGTTTTACACTTCGTCTTTTCTGAATAATTCGTCACATAGGGTTTCAAACTGCTCCGGTGACAAACTAATTTCCTTGTAAATATCAATAATCTCTTTTGTGTTTAATTTATCCATATCCTCCTCTCTGATAATAGGGAAAACACCACCCATTTCTGCAACAGCAGGACTTATTAACAATCCTTTTTCCCCTTGGTTATAGTAACAGTCGGGACGATGTTTGGAACGTAGGAAAATGACGCAATTCCAAGCTACCACTTCATCATCTTCGCCATGCTTTGTACTGTCAATTGCATACCAAGCTATTATATTGATTAAAGGTTCTTTACCGTAAAAGGTAGAGAGGATGTTGTAGATATTCTCGAATTTCTCTATTAATTCAGACCTGAGAATTGATGCTAGACCAATGCTGGTTATAAAAGTATTGTTTGCATAGCTATTTACGATAGCCGGGACATCGTCGAAGTCTGTTTGTTCTATTATATCGTTCAGAAAATCCTTGAAAAAGGGAGTAGATAAACTTTCCTCTTTTCCTGCTGCTTGGAAGTGCATGTGGTCAGGAGCAGAAGCACCGCACTCCGGGCCGTTATAGAGTATATAGAAGTCTATCATATTTTCGGCTAAGTGAAGCATATCTTCAAAACGTCCTTTAATGCTTTGTGAGGTATGTTCCTTGTCGATGATTGTCAAGTGCCGCTGAAAAATGGGGTAAGGGTTGAGGCATATCTCATAATGTCCGAACGGCAAACTGGTTTGTTCTGCAGGGCGATTCTTTTCGCATAAGAAACATGGTCTTTCCTGAATGGAGCGGGTATCCGTTTTTGCCATAGTGGAGAGGGCGCGTTGAGGGTTGGGGAAAATTCGGAACACCATTTCAATATCATCTTCTTCGACTTCCAGTTCTTTTGCTTTTTCCAGATTTTCTTCCAGTGCCTCATAATTCTTTTTCGCGAGTTCCCAGTTTTCTTTCTGATCTTCTATCATTTCTTCTACAAGCTCCTGAAAATCTTCATCAATCGTATGCATCTGAATTCTGCTTTGTATTTCCCAAGTGCGGATTCTGTCTTTATAAAAGTTGTTCTGATTGACTTTTTCAATACTTAATGCGGCATCTGAATTACCTTCCCAACGTCGGCAAAGGTATATTATATCATAGATACGTCCGATCTTATAATCGCGTGAAATGTTTAATCCTATGGCATAATCTTCACCGTAGCTGGTGTTTGGAAATTTGATGTTACGAATGATAGGGGTATAGAAAGCACGTGGAGCGCCCAAACCATTGATGCGTAAAGCATTGTTTTTTCCGTTCTCCAATGTCCATTCTTTATGGTCAATGATGCCGGGGGCTATTTCGTTCAAGTGGAAATCGGTCATTAGATACGTTCCTATCACCATTGCGCAGCTTTCCTTATAAAAAGTATCCACGATTTTCTGGATTGTATGTTCGTCTTTATATAAGTCGTCGCTATCTAACTGTATGGCGAACTTTCCGCATTTCTCGTGATGTACACCCTTGTTCCAGCAGCCGCCTATACCTAAATCATTCTCTTGGGGAATGAAATGAATCAATCTTTTGTCTGCGCTTAGTTCCTGAAGCGCTTCGGTAGTTCCGTCGGTCGAATGATTGTCGATAACGATAACGTTGAAAGGAAAGGTAGTCTGTTGGTTTAAAGCAGAGCTGACTGCATCACGAATAGTATGAATACGATTGCGGACAGGGATGATTACGGATACTTCAAATTCAAAGGTCTCGTTGCAAAGATTGACTGTCCGTGAAGAAGAAGGCATTAAGTAGGCATCAATGCATTTCAGATATTCTGTGCAAGCAGCTTCCATTTCGAGCTGTACTTCCCGATTTTTGGGATCTACATAGTCGAATTGTTTCTCTCCGCTTTTTCTGGTATCAGTTTCAACTTCGGTATATAAATATTCGTTAATGTGTATAATGGAATAGTTGACAGCTATGAATAAGCGCATATTATATAGTCCTGCATATTGATATCTTTTGTACAGTTTATCCGCTGTGTAAGTGAATGCGGAAGTGCTGAATAAAAGTATGGAACCGAAGTCGAAATCATCTCGAACACTTCCCAATTGGTAATCAATGACGGGTGCTTGTTTTAGTTCTTCATGAATCTGTTGATAGCGGTCGGCATATACTATTCCATTTTTCTTGTTGTTCTCCATAACTTGCACCATGCGTTCCAATGCATATAATCCCAACTTTAATGGAGTTTGTTTGGTGTACAACAGAATGTAGTCTGTACTTGCATGAGCTGCGATTGTTTTCATCGTACTTGTGGAGTAAAGCCCATCGATAGGGAGCCATTCACAATCCGGGAGACATTTCTTACCGGGAGCAGAACCTAATAAATAGATTTTATCTACTAGCTCTGACGCTTGTAATTCTTTCACTGTTTGCATTGTATCTTCCGAAGTGCCGAAAGGTATAAAGCAATTGATTCTTTTTTTCATTTTGCTAATTGGTATTAAAGAGCTGTCGTATTGTTTATGGTTGATTTCTTTCGAATAAGGAAGCAAAGCCCGGTGAAAGTAAATGCAGCGTTAAATAATAGCAGTTCGTAACTGATTTGATAACCGTTGAACCATGCTTCCGAATTTCTTTGCAGGATATAGCAGAGGACAGGGGAAGCGATAGCTATCGGCGGGATATATTTATCGTAAATTTGTTTCTTGGTAAAGATACCGAAGGCGAACAATCCGAGAATAGGACCATACGTGTAACTGGCTAATGTATAAATCGCATCAATGACGCTGGTATTATTCAGCAGGTTGAAAACGAAAATAATGATTCCCATAACGATTGCCATGCCGATATGTACGTGCTTGCGTATCTTGCTGAGAGCGGCCTCCCCTTTTTTCTGTGCATTCAGAATATCGACAGTGAAAGAGGTGGTCAGTGCGGTTAATGCCGAGCCGGCAGCCGAGTAGGCGGAAGCTATTAATCCGATGATGAATAGGATACCGACTATACCCGGAAAGTAGTTTCCCGTGGCAATCATAGGGAATATCTCATCACTCTTATCCGGATTCTTAATGCCTTGTTGCGCTGTGAATGTATAGAGTAATACCCCTAACATCAGGAAAAGCAGAATCACGAAGAATTGTGAGATGCCGCTTGTAATCATGTTCTTTTGAGAATCCCGGAAGTTCTTGCAACTAAGATTACGTTGCATCATGTCCTGGTCGAGTCCGTTCATGGCAATGACGGTAAATACACCCGCCAGAAATTGTTTGAAGAAATATCGCTTGTCATTCACATCATCGAAAAAGAATGTCTTGGAGAAATCACTGTCCGATAGGGTAGTGACTAAGCTGTTAAAATTCAGGTGCAGGCTCGAAGCTATATAATAAATGCACAGGACAACAGAAACAACGAGACAGAATGTTTTGAGTACATCTGTCCATATCAGTGATTTCACACCTCCCCGGAATGTATAGAGCCACACAATAAATACGGTGAGAATGACGTTCAGCAGGAAAGGGAGGTGAAAGGGCTCGAAAATGAGCAGTTGCAGTGTCAGACAAACGAGGAATAGCCGTACGGCTGCCCCCAACATCTTTGAGATAAAGAAAAACCATGCGCCTGTCTTATAAGACGAGGAGCCGAACCTGTTCTCCAAATATTCGTAAATGGATACCAAATTCATGCGGTAGAAAAGCGGGACGAGCACAAACGCTATGATAATTTGCCCGACGATGAATCCCAATACCATTTGTAGATAGGAAAAACTGCTGGCTTGCACCATGCCCGGAACAGAAACGAAAGTAACTCCGGAGATGGTGGAGCCGATCATGGCAAAAGCGACGATATACCATGCCGATTTATGGTTTCCTACGAAGAAACCTTCATTATCGGCCTTGTGTCCTGCTATATAAGAGATTGTGAACAGGATTGCGAAGTATGCCACGATAGTAACGGACAAAACGATTGGACTCATATCTACTGTTTAAAGGATTCGATTCGTTTCGCACTTATGTAAGCGCTTCCCGGTACTTATCCTGCGTTTTTTGTGCATCTTTTACTTCCAACTTAATAACAAACGGCTCCTGCGGCATATTTTTAGGCAGGCTGACATTATATTCATTGCGAGTGGTTTCTGTTACCTGGGTTTGTTCACCCGTCAATGTCTTTGCGGTGGTGATAGTTATCCCTTTGGGAGTTTTAACTGTGAGCTGTCCGGAATAGGGAGGGTTGAATACGACCATATAGACTTGATTGCTTTTGCGGGTATAATATCCCCAATCTTGTTTCTCCCAGCCGGCATAATCGCAACCATAGATACATTCGCTGTTTTTCTTCATCCATTTACCGATGAAATCGGCTATCTTTTTCTCTTCCGGGCGGAAGTCTCCGTCGGGCTGAGGGCCGAAGTTGACTACCATATTTCCACCCATGGATACGGCGTGTACAATACGTGCCAATACCTCAGTCGGATTTTTCACATAGCTCAGTGACCAGTCTTTGTGGTATCCCCATTGGTTTTCGGGAATAGTCATACAGGCTTCCCAATCCCATTTTGTTACGTGTAAGTCTTTTACGGGATCAGGCAGGCGGCGCTCGTAAGCCGATTCATAGTCCCCCATGAGATGTCCGTTGCTGTCGAAATGGCGTTTCCCGTAATCATCGGCCCGCAATCGGCTGTTGATAGTTACACCGGGAAGCATTTCTTTCAGCATACGTTCCACGTGTGCAGTCCACCAACCGTTTTGCTTGATACTTGCGTCCCATGTTCCGTCAAACCAGAAATCCTTGACAGTAGGGTAGCGGGTTGCCAATTCTTTCAACTGATTGTCGGTAAATGTCAGGAATCTTTGGAAAGCGATGCTATCTTCCTGGGTCTTGATACTGCTTCGCCAGTCCGGATGACTCCAGTCCAACACGGAGAAATAGAAATGTACATCGATGCCGACTGCATTATAAGCCTTTACCAATTCTCCCAAGATATCTTTCTTGTAAGGGGTATTAGCTACCGTATACTCTGTATATTTGCTGGGCCACAGGCAAAAGCCTTCATGGTGTTTGGTGGTTATCTTTACATATTTTACTCCCATTTCTTTGGCCATTTTAGCCCATTTCTTGGCATCAAACTGTTGGGGATTCCATTGTTTCATAAGTTCTAGCCAGTCCGTAGTCGGAACTTTGGCCCACGCTTTCAACCATTCGGCAGCGCCGTGGTATGTTTTATTGTTCCATTCACCGCCGGGAATGGCATATAACCCCCAGTGAATGAATGCACCCAAACGGTTTTCGCGAAACTTCTGCATAGCAGGGTCCTGTCTTTTACCGAGACGGTCGGCGCCATATTTGAGTTCAACTTCCAGTTCTGCAGGTAGAACTTTCTTTTGTGCTTGTACAGCCGGAACGGCTAATAGAAAACTGAATAAAAGAATAATTATCAAGTGTTGCTTTTTCATGATATATATGTGATTAGATGTTGTTTTATACTTTACATTTATTGGCCTTGCTGCAAAGATAGGGATTAGTTTGTAATTGTGGTAATGTTTTTGGATTGTAAAAATTGAGGTTTCTCATTTCGCTCTTTATTTAGACTCTGTTTGGAGGATTGAATATAGACATTTATCATAGAAACCCTGATTATTCTTGTGTATTCTTTATTCCGGGTGTTCCTCCTGTCGGGTCTTTGGAAGAATGCCAGTTAGCTTGCTTTGAAGATACTAAGTCCGGTGATTTCTTTTCGAGAGAGATACCTTGGTTCCTTTTGTTACCGGAACTATGCATTGACTCAAGATAGCTGCACTTGTCGATCATTCGGGGATTTTCTTCGTTAGTCATTATAGCCAGGTGGCTGTCTTCATTAGTCAACTTCGGGAAGTTGGGAATCTCTATAATGGTTTCTCCGTTTACTTTATGCTTTTTTCTAAGTGCGGCGGCAGATTTGGTCAGGCATATATATCCGTGGGAAGAAATGCAGATGTTTTGATTGTTGTCCGGGTGTTTCAAGACTACCGTTGTCTTGGTTTCTGTTGAGCCGTTATCTGTGTCGATATATCTTAGAAGTTTTAATGCCGGAATAGAAATATCGTTGTTACCCGGATTATAAAACTCTATGTATTCCGCACCGTCTGTTGCATTGTCATACATGATTTCGTTGAATGATAATATATCCTTGACTTCTTCCGGATAATCAGGCAGAACCGGATCTTCGGGAACATCAGGTTTATCTGGCTCATCAGGTGTTTCAGTAGGTTTGGTAGTAGTCTCCACATCATTGGACAATTGTATATGGTGGAATGTGAAACCTTTACAACGTGTCTTGGTATAAATACAGTATATTCCACAATAAAGAGAAGTCAGGATGCTGTTGTCTTTTACTTGCTTTTCTTTGGTGTATTCATTTTCTGATTCCAGTCGTGTCCAGAAAGTCCAGTAACCATTGTTATCACATTCCACTTTTATGTATAACTTGGGTGAGTTGTTTCCTTTCATCACTTCCCTTCCCGAAGCCAACAGCTTGGGTTGTTCTCCGTTCTGCCGGTAAAGGGCAACGTTGTCTTTGGCTCCTCCTATTTGGATATAGTAACCGTTTACGTTGCCGGAGAGTACATTTGAAGAAGAAGTCAGGTAAAATCGGGCATAATTGTTGGCGGAAGGATTGAATGTAAGGCGGACTCCGAACTCCCAACGGGTATTCTTTACGGAGTTGGAAGGTATAGTGACATAAGCGGTTCCTGCATTTTCTTGCGGATCGTTCAGGCGCAGTCCTTCTTTAGAGTTGATTGTGAATTTATCTGTTTCTCCTTCCCAGGGCAGTTCGGATGTAGTATTATCTTCTTCTGGATTTCCCTCATCTTCATCGTCGGCGGGAAGCGAACAATTATAGAATAAGACAATAAAGATACTTAGAAACGTGAAAGTCTTACAAATTCTCATACGGTTTTGTATAAAGTCATTTTATTTAACCGTATTTGTTTGTGAATAACGCAGAGACAATTGCGGCTTATCTTATGATTACGGGGACAAAGGTATGGCTTTCTGTTGAATAAAGAAAAAAAATCGTCTATTGTTTTAAGTGGAATTTAGAAATAATAATCAAGGACTGCCGGGAGCCATTCTGTTTTATAGGCTTCCGGTAATCTCTGATTCATTTTATTTATAGGTAACATTAAAAGACTATTCGAAGCGGGGCATTACATATTTATCCGTATAGGAAGTGAATGTTATGCCGGGCATTTTCAAGTCTACGCGTCCGAACATGGACTCCAACAGAGGGTACAGCCTGATAGATGGGGTATTTATATCGGTAGGGACATTTCGGAAGTTGAAGTTCTCCGTCTGTACTATCTTGGGAGTAACGGTTACTCCGTTGAGAGTGTCCGGAAAACGCTCGTCGGACATCAACCGGCGGAAATAAAACATGGACAGGATACTGGCGAATACTGTTTCCGAATAAATATTTCCGGTGAGGTCACAGCGTACGGTTCCTTTCTCTTCCTCTTGCCCCATCATGACGAAGTCACCGATCACGGAACTGCATAGCGTAAAGGAAATCTTCTCCGGCTTTACGACAAAGAAATTGTGTAGCGCCACGGTAACTGCCAGAGAAGCAGGAATGCAATGGTTACGTTAATTTATTTGCTTAATTGATTTCGAGAAAAACTATATATATCTTGTCTTTAATATTATTATTTACTACTTTTGATATACATTTTTAGATAGATACGGCATATTATCCACAAAACAATCTTCTTAGAATAAATTCAAAGTTGGAGAGCAACGAACTTTTTCATAAATTGTTTCATGCGTACCAGTATCGAAAGGAGAAGAACATCACTTCATTCTGTAATGCGAAAATGAATCATGAAATTGAGGCACATTTTGCGCAATACTGTTATTTATTAAAGAGTGAGGATGATGCTCCAGGATGGTCGTTTGCGGCTGAGCATGCAGACAATCGAGGCATAGCGATACAGATGTTAAGTACATATATTAACAATAAAAGGAGATTACTACCTGATATGTCACCGGAATATGTGAATGGTCTTATTGAAAATAATATTGTAAATGTTTTTAGAAAAACTGATGCCTATAAAGATTATCCATATGACAATAGTCGTGGTGTGGAATTTGATTTTGAAAATTTAAGAGAAATAGCTAAAAATTGTTGATATGAGAAAAAAAGTAATAGTCCTAGTTAGTTTGTTATTTGTGCTAGTTGATATGTATGCACAAACATTTTATTATGATACTACTCAGGTGTTTTATGCTCAGCGTTATGTTTGTGATGTAACACAAGAATCCAAGTCTGTAAGGCTATATAGTAAAAGTAATAAGTTTACAGAAGTTGAAGCTGTCAATAAAGAAACGGGCGCAGAAATTACTGATGCTGAAAGAAAAGAGGCAAACTTTGTAGATGATAGTCAGTTATGGGGAAAATGTTTGTCTATTTTGAATGAATCTTTTTCTGAAGAGGAGAGAACGCGGGTACAAGGTTGCAAATTTATAATAATACTGCGTGTTGATACTAACACAGGAATAATACGTGATGTAGAATATCGTTTTCCGGCTGTTAGTATGCTTGCAACAGTACCGGTTTCTGTTTATCAAGAAATGGAAATAAAGTTGAAAAAGGAAATAGTCTTTAATATAACGGAAAAAGGAAAAAGGTTCAATTATATTCCTTTTGTGTGGGCTCATACTGTGAAATAGAATACTAATATTAAAAAATGGTGTGTAATAATAAGAAAAACAGTAAGTTACTCCCGTTTTCATCGTCAACTGTATTTTCGAGGGAATGCTTAAAGATGTAAAAAGGCAACTAATTCATAGCGAATTAGTTGCCTTGCATTTTCTTATTTTAGGAATATCCCTAAGTCGATCATTTGGATATCCTTAGGCTTTATGCCTTCTTATACGTTTTTTACTTTAATCAGATACTCAGCTATCTGTACTGCGTTCAATGCCGCACCTTTCTTGATCTGGTCACCTACAATCCAGAAAGTCAGTCCGTTTTCGTTCGTCAGGTCTTTACGGATACGTCCTACGTAAACCGGATCTTTACCTGCAAGGAACAACGGCATCGGATATTCCTTTTCTGCCGGATTGTCCTGAAGAACCAATCCTTCGCCCTTGGCGAATGCTTCGCGGGCTTCTTCTACGGAAATCGGACGTTCTGTTTCTACCCAAATGCTTTCAGAGTGAGCACGTAATGCAGGAACACGTACGCAAGTAGCACTGACTTTGATATCGGAGTGCATGATTTTGCGTGTTTCGTTGAACATCTTCATTTCTTCTTTGGTGTAACCATTTTCGGTGAAGACGTCAATCTGAGGAATCAGGTTGAATGCCAACTGATACGCGAATTTTTCCACGGTAACAGGTTCGTTAGCCAATACTTGGCGATATTGTTCATACAATTCGTCCATGGCAGCAGCACCCGCACCACTTGCTGCCTGATAGGTAGACACGTGCACGGTTTTTATATGAGAAAGCTGTTCGATGGCTTTTAGTGCAACTACCATTTGGATAGTCGTACAGTTCGGGTTGGCGATGACGCCGCGAGGACGTTCCAATGCGTCTTCGGCATTTACTTCAGGCACTACCAAAGGTACATCGGCATCCATACGGAATGCACTGGAGTTATCGATCATCACAGCACCATACTTGGTGATTGTTTTTTCGAATTCCTTGGATGTTCCTGCTCCGGCAGAAGTGAAAGCAATGTCTACCCCTTTAAAGTCATCGTTGTGTTGTAAGAGTTTCACCTCGATCTGTTTACCGCGGAAAGTATAAGTTGTTCCGGCACTACGTTTAGAACCGAACAAAACTAACTCGTCCAACGGGAAGTTTCTCTCATCGAGCACGCGCAGGAATTCCTGTCCCACGGCTCCGCTTACGCCAACAATAGCTACTTTCATCTTTTTCTTTTGTTAAATTGTGAATATTGTATTTATCTTCTTACACTGTCGAATAGAAGATATTTGGCTGCAAAATTATAACATTTTGCCATATAATCAGTATTTCGGGTGAGAAAAAAGTTATAAGACTATGAGTTTTTAGCAGTAACTGATAGAACCTGTATTGAAATAACCTAAAACTCACGACTCAAACCTTGTAACTTATTGGTGGTATGCGAACTTTTTTGTTCCTTTGCATTGAATTCCTAAAGCCACAGCCTATGAACTTGTTTGATTTTAATTTGACTTTACCGATAACCGATCCGACCTGGGTATTCTTTTTGGTATTGATTATCATTCTTTTTGCTCCGATGATTTTGGGACGCCTTCATATACCTCATATTATTGGCATGATTCTGGCGGGAGTACTGATAGGTGAACATGGCTTTCACGTGCTCGATCGTGACAGCAGCTTCGAACTCTTCGGTAAAGTAGGACTATATTATATCATGTTCCTTGCCGGACTCGAAATGGACATGGAAGACTTCAAGAAGAACCGGACGAAAAGCATTGTGTTCGGTTGGCTCACTTTTCTTATTCCAATGGGATTGGGTATCTGGAGTAGTATGAGTGTGTTGGGTTATGGTTTCCTTACCGCTGTGTTACTGGCTAGTATGTATGCTTCTCATACGTTGATAGCTTATCCTATTATCAGTCGTTATGGATTGTCGCGTTTGCGCAGTGTCAATATTACGATTGGTGGTACGGCTGTTACCGTTACTCTTGCTTTGATAATCCTTGCCGTCATAGGCGGTATGTTCAAAGGAACTGTTGACGGTTGGTTCTGGGGATTTCTTGTGGCAAAAGTTGCTTTTCTCGGATTTCTGATTGTTTTCTTCTTTCCTCGTATCGGCCGTTGGTTTTTCCGGAAGTACGATGATAGCGTGATGCAATTTGTATTTGTGCTGGCGATGGTCTTTCTCGGTGGTGGATTAATGGAGTTTGTAGGAATGGAAGGCATTTTGGGAGCTTTCCTTGCCGGATTGGTCTTGAACCGTCTGATTCCTCATGTATCTCCCTTGATGAATCGGTTGGAATTTGTAGGAAATGCACTGTTTATTCCTTACTTCCTGATTGGTGTAGGAATGATTATTGATGTACGAAGCCTGTTTACCGGAGGCGAGGCATTGAAAGTTGCTGTCGTTATGACAGTGGTAGCTACTTTTAGTAAATGGCTGGCTGCATGGATCACGCAGAAGATTTACCGTATGCAACCGAATGAACGGAGTATGATATTCGGACTTAGTAATGCTCAGGCAGCAGCTACGCTTGCAGCGGTATTGATCGGTCACGAAATTATTATGGAGAATGGGGAGCGTTTGCTGAATGATGATGTGTTGAACGGTACGGTGGTGATGATTCTTTTTACTTGTGTAATCAGTTCTTTGGTAACAGAACGTTCCGCCCGCCGTTTCGCTATGAATGAGGAATTGCAATCAGAGGAACAAGGTGCAAAGAAAAGTACCGAACAGATATTGATTCCCGTGGCTAACCCGGATACAATTGAGGATTTGATAAATCTGGCTTTAGTGATAAAAGACGCCAAACAGAAGAATGGTTTAATCGCATTAAACGTTATTAATGATAGTAACAGTTCGGAGAAGAAAGAACTGCAAGGAAAGCGAAATTTGGAAAAAGCGGCAATGATTGCCGCTGCTGCCGATGTTCCTGTAAATATGGTCAGCCGTTATGACCTGAACATCGCTTCGGGAATTATCCACACGATTAAAGAATATGAAGCTACGGATGTAGTAATCGGTCTGCATCGGAAAGCGAATATTGTTGATACCTTTTTCGGGAATTTGGCGGAAAGCCTTTTGAAAGGTACACATCGCGAGGTGATGATCGCTAAGTTTCTGATGCCGGTTAATACTTTGCGCCGGATAAATATTGCCGTGCCACCAAAGGCGGAATATGAAACCGGGTTCTCAAAATGGGTGGAACATTTCTGCCGTATGGGAAGTATTCTGGGATGTCGCGTGCATTTCTTTTCCAATGAACGTACGCTGATGCGTCTTCAGCAACTGGTAAAGAAAAAATATGCAGGAACTCCGACTGAATTTTCCTTGTTGGAAGAATGGGAAGACCTTTTGTTATTAACAGGGCAAGTGAACTATGATCATTTGCTGGTGGTAATCTCAGCCCGTCGCGGTTCTATCTCTTATGACACCTCTTTCGAACGTCTTCCGGCGCAGCTAGGAAAATATTTCTCAAACAATAGTTTGATTATCCTGTATCCCGACCAATTCGGAGATCCGCAGGAAATTGTGTCTTTCTCTGATCCGCGCGGTCATAATGAATCACAACATTATGAGAAAGTGGGTAAATGGTTCTATAAATGGTTAAAGAAAAGCTAATGGAAAAAAACGACTGGCAACAAAGAACGGAACTCCTGTTAGGAGAAGAAAAGATGAATCGCATCCGGAAGGCACACGTATTGGTTGTGGGATTAGGCGGAGTGGGCGCTTATGCTGCCGAAATGCTTTGTCGTACGGGAGTTGGCAAAATGACTATTGTAGATGCGGACACCGTGCAGCCTACGAATATGAACCGCCAGTTACCTGCCATGCACTCTACGTTGGGAATGCCGAAAGCGGAAGTATTGGCTACCCGGTATAAAGATATCAATCCGGATATTGAACTGACGGTACTTCCTGTTTATCTGAAAGATGAGAATATACCGGAACTATTGGACGCAGGCAAGTATGATTTTATAGTAGACGCAATTGATACAATCAGTCCGAAGTGCTTCTTGATTTATGAGGCGATGAAACGGCATATCAAGATTGTGTCCAGTATGGGAGCGGGAGCAAAGAGCGATATCTCTCAGGTCCGTTTTGCAGATCTTTGGGATACTTATCATTGTGGACTAAGTAAGGCGGTGCGGAAACGTTTGCAGAAAATGGGAATGAAACGTAAACTTCCGGTAGTATTCAGTACCGAACAGGCTGATCCGAAAGCTGTATTGCTGACTGATGATGAACAGAATAAGAAATCAACTTGCGGGACAGTGAGTTATATGCCGGCTGTGTTCGGCTGCTATTTGGCGGAATATGTCATTAAACGATTATAAATATCATGATAAAATTAGAAGGAATAACAAAAAGCTTCGGTTCATTGCAAGTCCTGAAAGGTATTGATCTGGAAATTAACAAAGGTGAGATTGTCAGTATTGTAGGTCCTAGTGGGGCAGGTAAGACTACCTTGTTGCAGATCATGGGAACGTTGGACGAACCGGATGCAGGTAATGTGCAGATTGACGGAACTGTAGTGAGCCGGATGAAAGAAAAAGAACTCTCTGCATTCCGTAATAAGAATATAGGTTTCGTTTTTCAGTTTCATCAATTGCTGCCGGAGTTCACCGCATTGGAGAATGTGATGATTCCTGCGTTTATCGCAGGAGTATCTTCGAAAGAGGCAAACGAACATGCTATTAGAATACTCGATTTTATGGGATTGGCAGAGCGTGCTTCCCATAAACCGAATGAGTTGTCGGGAGGAGAGAAACAACGCGTTGCTGTGGCGCGTGCTTTAATCAATGATCCGGCTGTAATACTGGCGGATGAACCTTCCGGTAGTTTGGATACACATAATAAAGAAGATTTACATCAACTGTTCTTTGACCTGAGGGAGCGTTTAGGACAGACTTTTGTGATTGTTACCCATGACGAGGGACTTTCGAAAATCACCGACCGAACGATACATATGGTTGACGGCATGATTAAAAAAGATTAATAAGAGAACTCAACTTCTAAAAATGCATACCAAAAAGGTAGAACCTTGCAAGTGTTCTATCTTTTAGCTATATATTTATAGTCGCTTCTCTACGGAAGTCTGTGAAGATGATAGTAGAGTGTTTGTTTTGTTTGTGTGTGATGCATTCTTGTCTGGTGTGATAGGAATGCATCTTTTTTTATTTATTGTGACAAACGAGGAACTATTCATAACAAATATAAGGAGTAATCCGTTCGAAATCTGCTGTATTGAATTCCTCGTAAAGTGATAATTGCTTGAGGTTTGTCAAGATCCCTTTCTTTTTTCGGTATTCCACAATAACTTTGGCTTGATAGTAGTTTATATACGGATGATGCATCATCCGTTCGATACTTGCCTTATTTATGTTAATACGGCGGATTTGGGTTGCGTTGATAGAGAACCAGGGTCGGAGCATCTCTGCTTTTAAATGTTTCTCCTGTAATTGCTCTATTTTATAAAAGCCCCCTAGCTGTGTCCGGTAATTTACAATCATACGGGCAATGGCACTTCCGATACCTGGAATTTTCTTAAGTTCGGTCGTGTCTGCTTCATTCAGGTTGATGACGGTGCCGGGCTGATATTTAAACAGGGTATCCTGCGGCATCCTTTGTTTCATTAATAGTCGGACGGTATCTTTTGTTGAGGACTGTTCGGTAATACGGATATAAGGATGTAAAGTCTGATATTGCTCGTCTGTCAACCCGTATATCTTTCGGAAATCTTCCGGATGACGGAACTTTCCCTGTTTCTTGCGGTAACGCAGAATGTTTTTAGCTATCCACGAAGGCAATCCCAATGATATAAAAGTAATGGAATCGGCAGTGTTCGGATCGAATATAGAGAGCCTGACTTCTTTTGGTGAATAGGAATCGTTTTTCGGAGGGTCCCCTTCTGCGAATTTCCTTTGAGGTTTTATTTCTTTGATCGATGAAATGAATTCATCATATTCTAGTTTGAATTTCTCATCTTCTTCAGGAGTAACTTCTTGAGGAGTGGAGAATAGTTGCACGAGCCGGGGAATTGAGAATACCCCTATAATAAGAACGACAAGGACGATAATGCCTTGTCGTTCGGTTTTAGTGAAATAAAAAAAGTCTTTCCACATTATAGTTTGATTAGTCCCAGTTCATTGATGAATATCAGTGAGATAGCGATTGGGGCGATATATTTTAATATAAAGATGATTAGTTTGTATACAGGAATTTCTATTGAACCGTTATTTGTAATCTCCGACCAGACGATTTTCTTATCAAGATACCAGCCGGTAAAGAGAGAAATACAGAGCCCGCCGAGCGGCAACATGATTTTAGCCGTAACAAAGTCGAAGAGGTCGAACATTCCCAAACCGAAAATCGTGAATCCTTTCGTCACTCCGAGGGATAGTGAACAGAATATTCCCAAAAAGATGCATCCTCCGGTCACGAGTCTTGCTGCTTTTCCACGGGATAAGTTGAATTCCTCGTGCAGATAGGCGGTTACTACCTCATGCAGGGAAATCGTGGAGGTTAATGCAGCCATTGCCAGCAATGCATAAAACATCACAGAGAATATGTATGCCAATATAGGTACTCCGCCGAATGCCTGTTGGAATACGTTAGGCAGAGTGATAAAGATGAGGCTTGGACCCGAATCAGGTTGTATGCCTACGGAGAAAGCGGCCGGGAAGATGATAAATCCGGCTAATATCGCAACGAAAGTATCAATGATTCCTACACTGAAAGCCGTTTTTGTCAGGTTGGTCTCTTTGCTGAAATAAGAGGCGTACGTACAAAGACATCCCATTCCCAGGCTTAAAGAGAAGAAGGCTTGGCCCATAGCACTCAAAAATACATTTCCGTCCACCTTGCTAAAGTCCGGTTTCAGTAGAAACTCGATGCCCGCACCGGCTCCCGGTAGAGTGACCGAACAAACAACCAATATAACTATAATAATAAATAAGGTAGGCATCATAATCTTGGAAGATTTCTCGATTCCTTTTTCTACCCCTTTCACGATGATGAAGTGCGTAATCAGCAGGAAGGCTATTAACCAGATAACTGGTCGCCAGGGATTACTGGAGAATTGTTGGAACGAGGTGATGAATTCTCCGGAGGTTTTTCCTGAGAAACCATTAGTGGCAGCTTCGAGAATATATTCCAGCGTCCACCCTGCAACTACGGCATAATAACTGAGAATCAGGAAACCTGCCAATACTCCCATACGTCCCACCCAGCGCCAATGTGTGCCGGGAGCTAATTTTTGGTAAGCCCTTGCCGTATTAGCTTGCGAATGGCGTCCTATCAGAAACTCTGCAATCATAATAGGAAGCCCTAAAAGGAGAATACACCCTAAATAGATTAATATAAATGCAGCACCTCCGTGATTTCCGGTTTCATAGGGAAACCGCCAGATATTACCCAGTCCTACTGCCGAGCCGGCGGAAGCAAGTATTACGCCTAACTTACTACCGAAGTTCGCTCTATCATTTTTTGTCATAAATCTTGTTTTATCTTACA
>USPQ01000026.1 GCA_900556625.1 uncultured Bacteroides sp.
TTCAAGGTGGCGAATTCTTAAAGAAATACGGACATGACGGAAATTACAACTGGTATTTTTCCCTTGACCGTTCGGGTAGACCATTGGTAGAACCATACAATATCTTTTCATATACATTCGCTGCCATGGCTTTCGGTCAGCTAAGTCTTGCTACCGGCAATCAGGAATATGCAGACATTGCCAGGAAAACCTTCGATATCATCCTGTCTAAAGTGGATAATCCGAAAGGCAAATGGAACAAACTTCACTTGGGAACCCGCAATTTGAAGAACTTTGCCCTGCCGATGATTCTTTGCAATCTTGCTATGGAAATAGAGCATATTTTAGGGAAAGATTACCTAGAACAGGCTATGGATACCTGCATCCATGAAGTGATGGACGTCTTTTATCGTCCCGAACTTGGTGGAATCATTGTTGAGAATGTAGATGTGAATGGTAATCTAATAGATTGCTTTGAAGGACGGCAGATTACTCCCGGTCACGCGATTGAAGCCATGTGGTTTATCATGGATTTGGGGAAACGCCTAAACCGTCCGGAGTTAATCGAAAAGGCTAAGAACATCACTCTTACGATGCTTGAATATGGTTGGGATAAAGAATATGGAGGTATCTATTATTTCATGGATCGTGATGGCTATCCACCACAACAGTTGGAATGGGACCAGAAACTTTGGTGGGTGCATATCGAGACGCTTATTTCTTTATTAAAAGGATATCAATTTGCAGGAGACAAACAGTGTCTGGAATGGTTCGAAAAGGTGCACAACTATACTTGGGAACACTTCAAGGATCAGGAACACTCTGAATGGTTTGGTTATCTGAACCGCCGCGGTGAAGTGTTACTTTCATTAAAAGGAGGAAAATGGAAAGGCTGTTTCCACGTACCTAGAGGCTTGTATCAGTGCTGGAAAACATTGGAAGCAATTAGTCAAAAATAAAGAATAATGAATAAATTAAGAATTATATCAATCCTATTTTTTTGTCTGTTCTTATTCTCTTGTGGAGTGAAGAAGGAGAAGATTGTGTGTTATGGCGATGCACATAGCAATCTGGCTCAGTTGTTGACAGATGAGGGATATCAATTACATTTCTGTACTTCTGTAACAGAGGCTCTTCGGATAGCTTCAGAGCAGGCTCCGGTTTTATTGCTTTGTCCTTCTTATCCAGAACAGGGTACAGTGGTGACAAGCGAGGATTTAGCCTTGATTCAATCGAAGTCTTTGCGTGTTTTCATGGACTTTCCTCAGCAGATCGGTGAACATTTGTGTGTAAAGACGGATACCATGGAACTGGAGCGGATAGTGGTTTGTGATTCACTAACTCCTCAACTTCCTTCTATGGCTTTGATGGCTTTTCACCGATGCGTGTTGAAGGAATTGGATTTAACACCTGATAGTACGTATTTGGTAGCTGCTAGGGTAGCAGGTTTTGATAAAGCGGTATATGGCTTGGCCAATACACCGGTCCATCCATTGTTGTATCAGCAGAATAATCAGTTGATGGTAGCTGCTACTAGTATCAGTAATTTTGCAGTTTGTCGTTATCTTCCTGAGCAGCGTGTGCAGTCTATGTTTGAATATATTATGAACTGGTTGCTGCATAAAGAAGGTGTAACATTTTCTTCTTGGTTGACATATGTGTCACCATCCTATACTGCTACCGAGCCGTTACCAGAGGAGGCTGGAAAACAAAGTATTGCTAAGGGAGTGGAATGGTATTATAATGGTCACTTCTTGGTGCATCCTTCTTGGAAAAAAGATTGGGCAGATAAGTATATGGGTGATGGTTTGATGCCGGTTGGTCCTGAATTGCCAGCTGACATGCCTGATGGTGATGGTTCGTTGGGTGTATTGGAAGGGCATATGTCAGGTATTAAATATGACGGTACGCAGATGTATCGTTACTGGATGCGTGATGATGTTCAAGGAGAAACTTCGTTCGCTTTTGCTGCTGCCGGTACATTACTGGATAATTCACAATATACAAAGGTAGCTGCCAATTTACTCGACTATTCATTCACTGAATATAGAGATTCAGTACGCAATGATCCAAAATCCCCATCATATGGTCTGTTAGGATGGGCTTATACACATAAAGGCACTTATTATGGCGATGATAATGCCCGTTCATTATTAGGTTCTATCGCTTCATCAGCATTGATGAATAACCCTAAATGGGATAAGCAAATTGTTGAGGGCATTGTAGGTAATTTCCGTACTACGGGATTAAATGGATTTAGAGGACAAAATATTCTTGAGTCTGATTTACAGAAACGCGGATGGAAATCATACTATAATGCTAACCTGGTAAATCTGCATGCTCACTTTGAGGCTTGGAACTGGGCTTGCTATCTTTGGCTTTATAATCAAACACATTATCAGCCACTGCTTGAACGTGTGAAACGTGGAATAACTATGATGATGGAAGGATATCCGGAACAGTGGTCGTGGACTAATGGAATTCAACAAGAACGTGCCCGTATGATTCTGCCGCTAGCATGGCTCTATCGGGTGGAACCAACAGAGGAACACTTGGATTGGCTGCATTTTATGACAAATGAACTTCTTAGAAATCAAGTGCCTTGTGGAGGTATTCGCGAAGAACTGGGTGATGAGTCAAAAAGTCTTTTTGGTCGTACTCCTTCCAATGCGGAATACGGCAACAACGAAGCACCACTAATTTTTGACAATGGCGATCCGGTTGCTGATATGCTTTATACAACAAACTTTGCCTTTGTGGGTCTGTGTGAAGCTGCTAAGGCAACTCAGGATACTACTTACATAAAGGCTGTAAATCAAATGCGCGATTTTTTGATTCGTATTCAAGTACGTAGTGATAAATTCAAGAACGTAGATGGTGCATGGTTCAGGGCTTTCAATTATGAAGATTGGAATTATTGGGCTTCGAATGCTGATGCCGGATGGGGGGTATGGAGCACTCTTACCGGATGGATTCAGAGTTGGATTGTGGGTACACAGTTTGTTCTTGAAGAAGATTCATCATTATGGGATATTGCTAACCAAAAAGATGTTTCTACTGTTGCCACTAAAGTAATTGAGGAAATGATAACACGCCAACTTTAAATAAAATATATACATATTATTAATAAACTTCTAACTTATGAAACACAAAGCTATGCAAAAAGGTCGTTTTTGTTCTATGAGAATATTATTCTTCTCATTAACAATACTTTTTGTATGCGCATCGAATAGTTATGCGCAAAGTACAGTCAATGGAGTCGTCATAGATGCGACAGGGTTGCCGTTACCCGGAGTCAGTGTGACCGTAAAGGGGAGCGCAACGGGCACAACTACTGATCTTAATGGTCATTTTACCTTGAATGCACCCAGGTCTGCTACATTAGTACTATCATATATAGGTATGATAACACAAGAGGTAAAAGTTAACAGCCGTTCTATGATCAATGTTACCCTTCAAGAAGACATTAATAGCCTCGACGAGGTGGTAGTAGTCGGTTATGGTACTCAGAAAAAGATCCATCTTACAGGATCAATAGCTTCGGTATCTTCTAAAGAATTATTGAAGTCAACAACAAGCAACGTTTCGCAAGCCTTGGTCGGCAAGTTGCCGGGATTGATATCTCAACAAGCCACCGGAGCCCCGGGAGCTGATGATGTTTCATTGTTGGTTCGTGGACATTCTACATATAATGGAGGTGATGGCCCCCTTATTCTGGTAGATGGTGTAGAACGAAGCATGGCGTATATCAATCCCAATGAAGTGGAATCAGTTACTATATTAAAAGATGCCGCCTCGTGTGCTGTGTATGGAATGAAAGCTGCTGCAGGTGTAATATTGGTCACTACCAAACGAGGAACAGAGGGCAAAACTGCCATTAATTATAAAGGGTCGCTCACTTTCTCACATGCTACTACGCTACCCAAGTTTATGAATGGTACACACTATATGCAGTGGTATAACTATGCTCGTCGCATGGATGGTGAGAAAGCCTACTTTACCGATGAAGAAATTGCCATGACTACCAATGGAGATCCTACCGATGGCTTTGAAAATACCGATTGGCAGGAACCTATTTATCGTACTACTTTAATGCATCAGCACAATCTTTCTATCAGTGGTGGCAACGAGAAAACCCGTTACTTCCTCAGTGGCGGATTTATGAAACAGAATGGCTTCATTAAAGGTTTTGAGCTGGAACGTGGTAACTTTCGTTCGAATATCGATACGCAAGTAACCAAAGATATCAGTGTGTCACTTAACGTGGCTGGTAAAATTAACGACTACTATCAGCCAGGTGGCGACAGTTATGAGAATCAAACGACGAATAATGTGGTGGGGGTATTGCTTTATGCCGCTCCGTTTGTTCCACTCGAATATGAAGGGATGCCGACATCTGGTTATCGTGGTGCTTCCAATCCTGAGTATGCAGCTGGACATTCGGGCTATAGTAAAACGCGCACCATGCGTCTGGAGACATCGGCCAAGATAGAATACTCTTTCCCCTTCCTCAAAGGTTTGAAAGCTGGTATGTTTGTGGGTTGGGACTGGCAAGATCGTGATTCACGCAGCTTCAAATACTCTTACGAATTAATGCTTTATAAACCCGAGTCCAAGAAATATGTACGTCAATATGCTTCTAATCTGCAGCCAACAGGGGGGATGTCAGTCGGTGACGAGAAAGAACAGCAAGTAGTATTACGCCCTTCTATCTCATACAACCAAAAGTTTGGTTTACATGATGTAGGTGCACTATTCCTTTATGAACAGACTGAGCGTAAAGGAAATACGCTGACAGGCTATCGCTCCGATTTCGCACTTCTCGATATTGACGAGTTACCCTTTGGCTCTACTATTCATCCCACCGATGGTAACTTTTCCAGCAGCATCCGCCAGGGCTATGCCGGTTATGTTGGTCGTTTCAACTATGCTTATAATAACCGTTATTTGGCTGAATTTACTTTCCGGTACGATGGCTCTTATCACTTTAAAAAGGGTAATCGCTGGGGATTCTTCCCATCGGCTTCATTGGGCTGGGTTGCTTCTGAAGAGGATTTTTTCAAAGAACTCTTTCCTCAAGTGGAACGCTTCAAGTTAAGAGCCTCTTTCGGTATCTTAGGTAGCGACAATGTTGATCCTTTCCTCTATCGCAAACAGTACGCATGGGCCAAAAACAGTACAGTTTTCGGTACTACTCCACAAGCGGTGAATACTCTGTATAATAAAGTATCTTACCCGATGGAGAATCTTACTTGGGAAAAATGTCGTTCTATCAACGTTGGTTTCGAACTTTCGGCATGGAATGGTCTTTTGGGCATTGAGTTCGATGTTTTCTACAAATATACTTACGATATCCTTCGTTCCATTGGTGGTGTATATCCTCCTTCGCTGGGAGGCCATTATCCGAGTATTGAAAACAGTGGTACATTTGATAACCGTGGATTCGAGATGACAGTAAAACACCGTAATCACATTGGCAAATTCAATTACAGCTTGAATGGTAACCTTTCGTTTGCCCGCAATAAAATACTGCGTATGACGCAGGCTGACAATACTAAACCTTGGCAGAACCGTCTGGGAACATCGGTAGGGTCCATTTGGGGGTTGAAATCGCTAGGTCTGTATCAGACACAAGCCGAGATTGACGCAGCTCCATTACCTATCAGCGAAACTCCCCGATTGGGTGACATCCGTTACCTTGATTATAATGGTGATGGACTCATTAGCTGGGACGATGAGGTAAAGATTGCACGCCCCACCACGCCTGAGATGATGTTCTCGTTGATGGCCGACGCCAACTGGAAAGGGTTCGACCTCTCTGTTCAGTTGCAAGGTGCTGCCTTGTGCGACAAGTTGCTTTGTGGCGAATGGAACAACGGTGCACGTGACCAGACTCCACTTACGCGCCCTTTCTATGCCGGATGGGATAACGCGCCTTACTACTTGGTGGAGAACAGCTGGCGTCCCGACAATACCAATGCTGAATATCCGCGTCTCAGTACAGTAGCTTATGCTAATAATGCGCAGGTATCTGACTTCTGGAAGCGTAATGGTGCTTACGTACGCCTCAAGAATGTGACTTTGGGATACACCTTGCCACAGTCATGGGTAAAGAAATCCGGTATCAGCAATCTTCGTCTGTTTGCCAGCGGCCACAACCTTTTTACTCTCACCGAGTTTAAGTACCTCGACCCAGAGTCGGCCAATGTCATTCAAGGTTACTATCCGCAGCAACGCACCTTTACGTTTGGTGTAGACGTAACGTTCTAAACCCTATGTACAACATCTAATAAAATAAATTAGCATGAAAACAAAAAATCTATTACTGGGATTGGCTCTGTCGACCCTCACATTGCAATCGTGTAATGTGCTCGATATCGATCCTACTGACACTTATAGCGAATCTACAGCCTATGCTTCTATAAAGAACCTGGATCTTTATGTCAAAAGTTTCTATAACGTGTTTTATAGCAATGCCGATATCAATGTGGGAGCTAATCTGGCCATGGACGATGGTGTGAGTGACCTCATTAAATATTCTTGGTTCAATGTAGCTGAGGGTAGCGTGAACAAACTTTTTTATTACGACAATATGATGAGTCCTGATGCTAATTATCGCTCTAATTGGGATGACATGTACGAGCAGATTCGCCGGTTTAATGAGTATTTTTACGATGTTCATAGTGGCTTTGCTGATAATTTGGATTCCGATCAGTTAGCCATTCGAACTGCCGAAGTTCGTTTTATGCGTGCTTTTGCTTATCAAGAGCTGGTATTGCGTCATGGCGGTGTAATCCTGCGTATCAACGAAGATCGAGTGGATGATCATAACCAGCGTGCAAAAGCTCGTTCGTCAGAAGAAGATTGCTGGACTTTTATCCTTGACGAATATGAAAAAGCAGCCCAAATCCTACCGGAAGAATGGACAGGATCGGAGGCAGGTCGCCTTACAAAGGGGGCTGCTTATGGCATGAAAGCCCGTGCCGCTCTCTATGCCAAGCGTTGGCAGGATGCTGTTAATGCAGCATTAGAGGTAGAAAAGCTGGAGAGAAAGGGTGTATATCAACTACTTTCAGGGACTTCTAAGGACAGCTATATGCAAATTTTCAATACTGTGAATAATAAGGAGTTAATTTTGCCTGTCTATTTTCAACAGAAGACTAAGCAACACATGTTTAATCATTTCTTCTGCCCACCCTATGACACAGAAAAAGCAGGCTTACAACCTGGTACGTTGGGCGCAGCCGCTACGCCTACCGATGAGTATGCTTCTGCATTTGATATCAAGGTAGGTAAGGACTGGAAATCGTTTGATTGGACTCATTTGAATGAATATTCCGAAGGACCATGGGGAAACCGCGACCCACGTTTCTATGCTTCTATTCTCTATAATGGTGCCAATTGGACAGGACGTCAACTTGAACTTTACGTAGGTGGTAAAGACGGATACATGGATTTCTCTACATCGGCAAGCCAGGACTATGTGCGCACTAGTACCACCGGTTATATCTTCCGTAAATTTATGGATAAAAGCGACAATATCAACTACGTAGACATTGAAAGTACATCCTACTGGATTGAGATGCGTTATGCCGAGATTGTTCTTATCCTTTCCGAGGCCTATGCCCGTTTGGATAAGTTTAAGGAAGCTTACGACTATCTCAACAAGATTCGTACTCGTGTGGGATTGCCTATTTTAGCTCAGCAGTCTACCTGGGACAATTATCTTGAAGATCTCTCGAAGGAACGGGTATGTGAATTGGGACTCGAAGGACATCGTTGGTATGATCTTGTTCGTTGGGATATTGCTCAAAAGGTACTCAATGGGCAACGACTGCATGGTATCAAAATTGAAAAAACCGGTTCAAGCTTTCTTTATACCCGTGTAGAATGTGACACGCAGGACCGTAAGTTCCCCAAGAAATATAATATTTTCCCGATACCTTCCAGCGAGCTTCGAAATAACATAATGTGTGAGCAAACTCCTAGTTGGAAATAATTATGGTTACCATCTAAATAAGTAGATAATATGAAACTAAAACATATCATAAATGGCTTTTGGGCTTTCTCGTTCTGCCTGGCGGGATGTGTTGACCCTGACGATTTGGTGAGAACCGAAAGTGAAATCACCGATCAACTCATCATTACCGGACGATTTGCAGGTAATGAGAACACTGAGTATGAAACCGTTATCGATCGTGCCAACGGTACTGCTGTAGTACAGACTCCCTACTACATCTCAGATACAGAACCTATTCAAGGAGATATTACCCGTATGCGACTCAAAGCTACACTTCCTGTGGGTGCCCGTTTTGATCCCCCTTTATCGGGTATTCACAATTTGAAAGAAGGATTCTCTTCTACCTTAATTGAAGCCGATGGTTCCAAGAAGAACTACACTTTTACAGCTATTTATAAAAAATCGGAACGTGCTAATATCATTAAGGTCGAACTAGCCAATGTACGTGCTCAGATTGTAGTGGCTGATCCTGTTGAAGAGGGTAAAAAAGGACAAATTATTATCTATAAGACCTCGTCAAGTATCGACGGAGAATTGCAAAATGCACTTATCACCATTGCTCCATGGGCGACTATTGAATCGGATGCTTACGATCCTGTGACAAAAATCCTCGATTTGAGTGTGATGCCTACTGTTACTATCATTGCACAGGATGGTGTTAAGAAGACGGTATACGAAACAGTGTACAAAACTCCTGAGTTCGTGGAATATGGTGTGGGTTATGTGGCCGGACTCTTTGGTTTCCAGACTTTGAAAGAAAATTCGCATGGGTTTGAAGTGGGTGCCAATCGTACTATGGCTGTAGTAGATGATTATCTCATCCTTAGTAATAGCAATAATTTCGTCAACATGCCGGTGTTTAACCGATATAACGGCAAGTTGCTTGATCAGGTGAAAGTGAATGTGATCGGTATACCATCTAATCGCATCATACGTGCTATTACCTCCGATGATAATGGACACATGGTAGCCATGGCTTACGTGAGTACCCGTACAGGAAGCTATGCCACTCCTTATACGGATGTTAATGTATGGGTATGGAAAAATGGTATAGAGAACACTCCCACATTGATACTTGATAAACCTTTCAGTGATCCAGTTTTCGATCAGGCACCTATGGGAGTTAACTGGAACTATAATATTGATATGGGTAGTTCTATTCACATCACAGGTGACATTACTAGTGGAAAAGCTGTACTCACCACTACGTCTCCTTTCTCATACCGTATGGTATTTATCAGCTTTGTCGATGGCATAATGAGTGGCAAGGCGCATGTTGAATTTGCTAATGTGAGTGGTGCACGTGTAGAAGACTATACGAAGATCCTTACAACTAATACGGAGAAACCTTTCAGCTACATATCTACACCAGCCAATGAAACTAATATGGTGATTTGTGCTCCTGTTGGTGATAGTGCAGACAGAGCTTTTGCTTTTACTGTTCCCGATTCACATTATTGGGGGTGGCAAGGATTCACTAAAGGTATCGATTATGTTGATTTTAACGGCGCGAGATTGTTAGCTGTTCAGAATGGTTCGGGTTCCTTCAATGGACCACAACGCCTTTATGTAGCTGACATCACCAAGAATCCCAATGCTAATTCTATGAGTAATGGCTTCATCTTCGATTCACAGCAAGGCAATACAATAGGAAATGCAGATGTGCCGGGCGGCGTACCGGGGTCAGGTTATACAGCTACGGGATATACCTCTCCTTGGGCGTTCGATGGAGTGAGCAGTGTGCTTGGTGAGAATATTCCTTGTACAGGTGATGTAATTTTTGCCAAAAGTCAGGACGGACTGGCCGTACAGGTATATATGCTTACTACCGATCATGGCTTGATAGCTTTCGAACTCACAAAGTTCAAAGGCCTGTAAACGGTACCTAATGTTATTTTTAATTCCATTTAAACGATATTCAAACGATTATTTAAACATAATAAAACAATGAATAAGAAACGTATGAAAAAGATTGTTCTTACCTTTGTATCACTACTGATGGGAGGCTTATGCTCAGTATTAGTAGCTTGTTCCGATGAGGAACATACCGTTCCTATTTTCCCAGAAGACGGCAGTGGAGAAATTGAAATTAAGCCCGACCAAAAATACGATTGGGAAATCAACCGTCAGTCAATCTTGGCTAATACCGATATGGTACTTTTTTACTCGGGTGGTGACCAACGCCCCATTTGGACGCAGGAACGCGCCCAACCTTATATTACTTATGTAGACGAACAAAACACTTCACACTGGTTCTTTGATAGCTTCCTTATGCTTGAAATCCTCAATACTTCCGACAATTGGCAGACGGTGAGAGAGTATACCAAGGGTATGCGCTATGAATCAGCCACCAAGGCTGAGTGGATGAAACTCATCGATTGTTATTTCAATTCAGAAACTGGTATTGCAGCTATCGAAGCCGGTGTAAAGAAAGCAATGACTACCATTGGGGCGCCTGTGTACAAACGCCAGGTAATAATTGGCATTCCTGAGCCTATTGACGTACAGAATGAATTGGTGCCAGGTTCGTCGAGTGTATATTGGGGTGAGATTGATAATGTGTCGCTCGACTTCTCCAAACCTGCTGACCGTGTGAAGGCTTGTAAGTGGTTCATCGATCAAGTACGTGCCCGTTTCAACGAGAAGGGGTATCAATATGTCGACTTAGCTGGATTCTATTGGATTGCCGAGGATGCTTCACATACCGGAAATATCATTACCCCCATTGCCAACTATCTGAACGAACTGAAATATAGTTTCAACTGGATTCCATTCTTCAATTCCGATGGTCACGAGTCTTGGAAAGAACTGGGATTTCACTATGCTTACTACCAGCCCAACTACTATTTTGACGATAAAATACCTCTTACACGTCTTGATGAAGCCTGCAAAGAAGCTTTGCGTTGCAATATGCAGATGGAGATAGAGTTTGAGGACGATGTGTTGGCAGCTCACGGCAAAGCTTACCGTTTGGAAAACTATATGGCAAAATTCAAGGAGTATGGTGTATGGGAAAAATGCCGCTTGGCTTACTATCAGAGTAATAACGCATTGCTTACCTTGAAGTACTCTAGTGAACCGGCTGACGTGGCTCTTTATCATAAGTTCTGCAAGTTTGTTATAGAACGTCCTATCCGTGATTCACATTAACAAGTATATTTCACATTTGCAATCGAGGGTGTCCGAAGAAGGACACCCTTAAAATTCTTATAAAAAAACATTTTCCTCGCATTTGAATAGACGATATGCTTATGAACAATAAATACTTTTATCTTATACTACTTTTTTTTATGGTGAGTTGCCAAAGAAATCAAGATCCGGCTACAAATACACTTAGTGAAATGTGCGAACGTTTGTTTCCTCAACATGCTCACTCTTTCCAATTTCAACTTCTGACTGATTCTGTAGATATAGACCGCTTTACACTTGAGTCTGACAATGGGAAGATTCTGATTAAAGGAAACAACCGGAATTCATTGGCCGTAGGACTAAACCATTATTTGAAGTATTACTGTCAGGCACATGTCTCTTGGTATGCTTCGGATAGTGTAGTAATGCCTGCTCAACTACCTGAAGTAGAAGCTCCCGTTATTTTACGTTCAAAGTGTAAGAATCGTTTCTTTCTTAATTATTGCACCTTTGGTTACTCTATGCCCTACTGGAAATGGAGTGATTGGGAACGACTTATTGACTGGATGGCTCTGAATGGAGTAACCATGCCGTTGGCTATCACAGGTCAAGAGTCTATATGGTATAAAGTATGGACGGAGATGGGACTGTCTGATGAGGAGGTTCGTACTTATTTTACAGGTCCGGCTCACCTTCCCTGGCATCGTATGTCAAACGTCGATTATTGGCAAAGTCCGCTACCTCAATCATGGTTGGCAGACCAAGAAAAACTACAGAAATTAATTCTTGAACGTGAACGGGCTTTTGATATGACTCCCATTCTACCAGCTTTTGCAGGACATGTTCCCGCTGAACTTAAAGAACTTTATCCGGAAGCTAAAATCTACACAATGAGTCAATGGGGAGGATACGATGAAAAGTATCGTAGTCACTTCATTGATCCCATGGATTCGCTTTATTCAGTCATTCAACATCGTTTTTTAGAGGAACAAACAAAAGTGTATGGCACTAACCACATTTATGGTATCGATCCTTTCAACGAAGTAGACTCACCCAACTGGAACGAGGAGTTTTTGTCCAATGTATCTGATAAAATCTATAAATCGATCCAAAGTGTGGATTCCGCTGCTCAATGGTTACAGATGACGTGGATGTTTTATCATGCCAAAGAGAAATGGACTCAACCCCGTATCAAATCCTTTTTAAATGCTGTTCCCCAAGATAAACTGATTTTACTTGATTATTATTGTGATTATACAGAAATATGGCGTGATACAGAGCAATACTACGGGAAACCTTATATTTGGTGTTATTTAGGAAATTTTGGTGGAAACACTTTTTTAGCTGGTGACCTGAATGATGTAGATTTTAAAATTGATCGACTTTTCAAAGAAGGAGGCGATAACGTATATGGTTTGGGAGTGACGCTTGAAGGTCTTGATGTAAATCCTTTAATGTATGAATTCGTTTTTGAACGTGCATGGCAAAATTCAATACCTGTCCACCAGTGGATTGCAAATTGGGCCCAATGCAGAGGGGGGAATGTAGATAATCATATTATTAAAGCATGGAAACAACTATATGAGAAGATCTATACCTCAGCAGCCCTTTGCGGACAAGCAGTATTGATGAATGCTCGTCCACAGTTAGAAGGCGTAGAAGGATGGAACACACTTCCCGGGTACGATTATAAAAATATCGATTTGTGGGAAATCTGGAAAGAGTTGCTGAAGGCTGAAGGAGTATATCATTCTGAATATCATTTTGATGTAATTAATGTGGGAAGGCAAGTTTTAGGTAATCTTTTTGCTGACTATCGTGATAAGTTTACCGATTGCTATCGGAAAAAAGATTTGGAAGGAACTAAGGTGTGGGGACAGCGTATGGACCAGCTTTTGCTCGATGTAGATCGATTGCTCTGCTGCAGTCCTGTTTTCTCAATAGGCAAATGGATAAAAGATGCCAGAGATTTTGCAGTGAATGAACAAGAACAAAAATATTATGAAGAAAATGCACGGTGCATTCTTACGGTATGGGGACAGAAAGATACCCAGCTGAACGATTATGCCAATAGAGGATGGGGAGGATTGACACGTACATTCTACAGAGAACGCTGGAAACGTTTCACAGAAGAAGTAATTGCCGCTATGACCAGGCATAAAAACTTTGATGAAGAGAAATTTCATCAGGATATTACACAGTTTGAGTATGAGTGGACATTGAAAAATGAAGATTTTCCAATCATTTCTGAAGAAAATCCAATATCTTTGGCTAAAGAACTGATATTAAAATATGATGATGACTTCTGCTCATTATATCCGTAATTGTTAACTAATTTTTCGTAACTATGAAATTTATAATTAAAGATATTCTGATCATATGCTTATTTTGTTGTGCCTCTTCATTGAATGCACAGCATGCATTTCCATACAAGAATCCATCACTTCCCACTGAAGAACGGGTAAACGATCTGTTGAACCGTATGACGTTACAGGAAAAAATAGCTCAAATCAGCCATTTGCAATCGTGGGATGTATTTGACGGACAAAAGCTCAATACCGCCAAGTTAGCAAAGATGTGTGGTGATAAAGGGTATGGCTTTTTCGAAGGTTTTCCACTCACGGCAGCGCAATGCAGGAAGAACTTCCGCATTATTCAAACCTATTTGCTGGAGCAGACACGTCTGGGTATTCCGGGTTTTTCGGTAGCGGAGTCACTTCATGGAGTGGTGCATGAAGGTTCTACTATCTATCCGCAGAATATAGCTATAGGCAGTACATTTAATCCTGAATTGGCTTATGAAATGACAAAGCATATTGCGGGTGAACTTAATACAATTGGGGTAAAACAAGTGTTAGCTCCTTGTATAGATGTAGCTCGTGAGTTACGTTGGGGCAGAGTGGAAGAATCGTTTAGTGAGGACCCCTTCCTTTGTGCTCGTATGGCTGTAGCAGAGGTTAAAGGATATATGGATCATGGCATTTCACCAATGGCAAAGCATTACGGACCGCACGGAAATCCATTGGGCGGATTAAATCTGGCATCAGTGGAGTGTGGCATTCGTGATTTATTTGATGTCTATCTGAAACCTTTTGAAGCCATACTGGCTGAAACCGATATTTTAGCAGTTATGTCAAGCTACAATGCTTGGAACCGCGAACCCAATTCAGCTTCAAAATTTATGCTAACTGATATTTTACGTGACCGTTTTGGCTTCCGAGGCTATGTTTACTCTGATTGGGGAGTTATTGATATGTTGAAAAACTTTCACGAAACAGCTGGTAATGATTTTGAGGCTGCCAGTCAAGTACTTACGGCTGGTTTGGATGTTGAAGCGTCGAGTCTCTGTTTCAAATCGCTTGAGAGTAAAGTGCTGGCTGGTGAGTTTGATGTACGCTATATCGACCGGGCGGTGAAACGTGTGTTACGTGCTAAATTTGAATTAGGTTTGTTTGAAGACCCTTACCTTGAGAAAAATTCATATCGTTGGCCGTTACGTGCCAAAGAGTGTGTTTCACTTTCACGTCAGATTGCTGATGAGTCGACAGTACTTCTGAAAAACGAAGGTAATTTACTTCCATTGGATATAAAGAAACTCCGGTCGGTGGCAGTAATTGGTCCTAATGCAGACTGTGTGCAATTTGGCGATTATACATGGAGTAAAAACAAAGAAGATGGTATCACACCGTTACAAGGCATCTGTCGTTTGGCAGGCAAAAAGGTGAAAGTGAACTATGCCCAAGGCTGTTCTATCGCTTCGTTTGATCAATCAGGCATTGAAGAAGCTGTATGTGCGGCTCAACAGAGTGATGTTGCATTACTGTTTGTTGGCAGTTCAAGTACCGCTTTTGTACGCCACAGCAGTGCCCCTTCTACTAGTGGCGAGGGAATTGATTTAAGTGGTGTTGAATTGACTGGTGCTCAAGAAGAACTGATTGAAGCGGTCTGTGCAACAGGTAAACCGGTAGTCCTAATATTGGTAGCCGGTAAACCGTTTGCTATACCTTTCGCTAAGAAAAATGTTCCGGCTATTTTAGTTCAATGGTATGCCGGAGAACAAGCAGGTAATTCCATTGCCGATATTCTCTTTGGTAAAGTAAATCCATCAGGGAAAATTAGTTTTTCCTTTCCTCAAAGCTCCGGTCACCTTCCCGCTTTTTACAATCATTTGACCACCGACAAGGGATTCTATAAAGAGCCCGGAACTTATGAAACGCCGGGACGAGATTATGTATTTTCTTCTCCGAACCCTCTTTGGGCTTTTGGTCATGGATTGAGTTATACTACATTTGATTTGGTTTCAGCAATTGCCGATAAAACTCACTATCAAGCTCATGATACCATAGCCGTAAAAGTAAAGATTGCAAACAGTGGAGAAGTTGCCGGCAAAGAAGTCGTTCAACTTTACATACGTGATGTTGTCAGTACTGTTATGACACCGGTAAAGCAGCTGAAAGCTTTTGAAAAGATAAGTTTGAACCCAGCCGAAACGAAAGAGATCACATTGAAAGTCCCCATACACGAACTCTACCTGACCGATAATATCGGTAATCGCTACTTGGAATCCGGGACTTTTGAGATAAAAGTGGGCACTGCATCAGATCGCATAGTCCATCGTATTTCTATCGAAGTAGGGAGTAAACTTGAGAAGACTCCTGTAGTTGATTCTCCTCAAATCATTAAAGTCACGCCAAGTGGTGAGTTTATTACTGTACAGGGATTTGTACGTGATGCACAAGCCACTCCGGTAGCTTATGTCACGGTTCGTGCCATTTCATCCGGTCAGGAGACTCAAACTGATGAAAAGGGATTTTATTCTATCAACCTTCGGACTGATGATTCCATAGCTTTTGTCAAAGCAAGATTCATCACTCAACAAATGGAGGTGAAAGGACGCAAAAATATTAATATCAGATTAGTGAAGTAAAGAACTTTAATTATATATACTATGTCATTTTCAGTTTATAGGAAGATAGCAAACCTTATTTTATTACTTGTGGCAAGTAATCTGTCAGCTCAGGTAACCTACTATGATGCGGCTGAATTCCAACTATTGGGAAAGGCTACCGCTGCTACCACAGAGCGGTATGTACGTTTGCCTGATTCATTGGAACATATTTCTCGCTTACCGTTGTGGCAACTAAGTCGGAATTCATCGGGTATGGCAGTGCGTTTCCGAAGCAATTCGACTCAAGTTGCAGTAAAATGGGAATCGTTGGTTAATTTCCATATGGATCATATGACTGATGTAGCAGTGAAAGGACTTGACCTCTACTGTCTGGAAGGAAAGAACTGGTATTTTGTGAATAGTGCCCGTCCCATGGGAAAAAGTACGGAATCTAGCCTCATCAGCGGTATGGAAGCCAAAGAACGGGAGTTTATGATTTATTTACCGCTATACGACGGACTGGTTTCTTTGTCGATTGGAATCGATGCTGGCGCCAGTATCAATCAGCCCGCAATAGAAAGTCCTGTACGTGAAAAACCTGTAGTATTTTATGGAACCAGCATTCTTCAAGGCGGATGTGCCTCCCGCCCAGGCATGGCTCACACCAATATAATCTCACGCCGTTTGAATCGGGAATGTATCAATCTCGGGTTTAGTGGCAACGCTTTTCTTGATCTTGGAGTAGCTCAAGTGATGGCTGGAGTAGATGCCGGTGTTTTCGTGCTTGATTTTGTACCTAATGTCACGGTTGAGCAGATGAATGAGCGAATGGAGAAGTTTTACCGTATACTTCGTGACAGGCATCCTCATACACCTGTTATCTTTATTGAAGATCCACAGTTCATGGACTCCTACTACAATAACGCCAATGCCCGGAAAATTAAGACTTTGAATGACACCTTGCGTCGTATATTTAATGAATTGAAAAAAGGAAAAGAGAAAAACATATACTATATATCCTCAAAGAGGATGCTTGGAAGCGATCGTGAGGCAACAGTAGATGGCATTCATTTTACCGATGTAGGTATGATGCGTTATGCTGATTTGGTGACTCCAGTGATTAAAAAGCTACTTAAAAAATAGTGGTTTTATGGCTCATTCACTATTAATTTTGTCTGACAACGAACTATATGGGAAAGAGTAATGCACATTATTATGATCTTTGCATCAAAGCTAGAGATACGGGGTATCATGGTATTATTTGAGAAATCGATAATCAATATGACTGTCTTATGTTGAATAGAATGTCTTTATGCTATTTTTTCTTCACTTTCGATAACTGATGCTTTTGATAAATAGATGAAACTAGAGCGAGGAACTACTAAAATATAGAATTTATTTACAGAATTGTGCATAAAATAGCTGTTGTTTGCATATGAATTACCGTATTATTTGTTCAAAACATAAGGTTGATTTTAAAGGAACGTCCAACGTCCCATTAGGTTTAAAAAAAATGCTAAGTACGTTTAAAAGGAACGTATTTTAGCCCTGAAATAGGGAATGTTTCATTTATTAACCCCTTACTAATCATAATGATGCAAAGTAACATTAAAAATTAAGATGTATTACAGAATAGTGTGAGAAATAACGTAAAAAGAACATATACATGGATATATCTGCAACAAAGTGATTTCTTATAATGGCAAATCTCCGCCATTTTATCCTCTATTCTGTACAATGGATGGAAATACGTCCGGCAGAGAATTTATAATTATCAAAATGAAAAATGCCATTTTGATAATTATATGGATAAGTCTTAATAACAATACTTCGTTAAACATTGAATTAACAAATAAAAAGTAGATCAAGTCCTACCGATTCATTATATTAAGGGTCACCGCATCTTTAATAATGATGAATAGAAACGAACTTGACCAATATTTGGAGATAATAAAACGCGTACTGCTAAATTCAGCGGTAAAGATAAATGAATGGCGTGAGAGTTTTATGCATGAAATGCTACTTTTATATCTGATTATTCCTGGGAGAATAAATTTCCTCCAATTAGGGTGTTACGGCCGTTTGGATGAACAGCGTTACCGTCAGCAGTTCGAACGTAAGTGTGACCGGTTGTCTTTTAATGCCTGCTTGGCTGATTCACATACCGACAATCTGGTTGCTATCGCTTTTGATCCGAGCTATATCAGCAAATCGAGTAAATGCACGCCCTATCTGGGGCGTTTCTGGTCCGGTTGTGCTAAATCGACTAAACATGGTCTGGAAATTTCCGGCATTGGATTCATTGATGTAGATCTTCACAACTGCTTTCATCTAGAAGCTGTTCAAACACTACCGGCAAAAATACTGGAGCAAGTCAGGTGGACACTAACAGACTGGTATTTGCATGTGTTACGAAGCCGCAAGGAAATACTTCAACGGTTGACCAGCCATGTGGTGGTCAATGCCTATTTCTCCAAATCATCTTTTGTGGCTGGCGTCCTGGATATGGGATTATATGTAATCAGTCGTTTTCGCGATGACGCTTATTTTCGTTATCTGACCAAGGATAAACCTACCGGTGGCAAGATGCCCCAAACTGTACGATGGGAAAATGGACATGAAGCATCTCGAAGAAAACCGTTTTGAAATTATTCCATAAAAAATGGGCAGGAGGGACGAATACTCTCGGCAATCGTACATTCCCGTTCCCTCAAAAGAAATATTCGATTATGCATTTGGGAGAGTGAGGACGAGAAAGTACGTAAACAGTATGTCTCTACTGACACGCAGATACAGGCAATAGATGTAATGGATTATTACAGGACGCGTTTTCAGGTCGGATGCTGCTTTCGCGACTCAAAGCAGTTTACAGGGCTGACCGACTGCCAAAGGCGGGAGCTGGATAAACTGAATTTCCATTTTAATGCAGCATTGAACGCCGTGAATCTGGAGCTTCGAAAAAGGGGACAGCCTTATCAATGGCATCTGTAAAAGTGCTATGTCACAACATTTTGCTCATGCAACGATTTATTTCCATATCAGGGATTAGGCCTGACAAGGAAACAAATCGGAAGCTATGGGAAAAGGAAATTAAATTTGCCGCTATTGCTGCATAAATGTTAATTCAATGTTTAACAAAGTATTATTATCATAATATTGTATTTTATTAATTCAACCCGTTGGCGGAATTAAAATTATAAAAGATTTGTGACTAAAAAGTTGTGCATAATGCTGATTATTAACATATGTGCTAATGTAATTCTGCCAACGGGTTAATTCAATTTCGGTACATAAAGATCACTTACCTAAGTTTACTTTTTTTCTTTTAATTTTTTAGTAAAAGTCTTGGCTTTTTCCATACTATTGGCTTCTTCTTCCTGAGTAGCATAAGCGTGTTTGTAACCTTGTATTTTGTTCCATTCACCACGGGTAAAATCTGGAAATGCGACAGATGCACAATTGTTGTCCATTGACAATTCACCTAATTCTGCCAAGCAACACCATTCAGCCAAATCATAGACATCCATATCTAATGGTAATCCATTCTGTAAACAATAAATCAGACGGCTATCCATTATAAAATCCATGCCGCCATGTCCACCTACTTCTTTAGCCATCTCACCATATTTTTTTAAAATAGGATGTTGATACTTTTCTACTAACGTTTTCATCTCATTTTCAGGCAAAAAGTTATGTGAGGTCAAGTTATCCACTTTGGGTTTCATTCCGGATGCACTCATCTGATTAGAATCCAACGCATATCCTTCTACCGGATATTTATTAGCCAGTCCCTTAGTGCCTGTAAGCTGATATAAACGGTTGTAGGGTTGTGGAGTCATTACATTATGTTGTATTTCAATAACTTTCCCGTTTTCTGTACGAATAAGTGTAGTCGTATGGTCACCATTGCGGAAGTCGTTACACGTTTCCCCTGTTCTTTTTTCAACCAGATCTTTGCCAATGACAGATTTTGTATCCATTGCAATCAATGTTTTCATACGATCTCCGCGATGGATATTTAAGGCTTGAGCCACAGGCCCCAGACCATGAGTAGCATATACATCTCCGCGATGTTTCATGTTATATTCCAATCTCCATCCGAGTTTGTCATCCTTTCCTTTTTTCCAATAATAATCCCAAAATTCATCGAGGTTATGAATATAAGCTCCTTGTGCACGAATGACCTCACCGAATACCCCTTGTTGAGCCATATTTAAGGTATTCATTTCGAACCAGTCATAACAACAGTTTTCTAAAATCATACAATGTTTACGGGTCTTTTCTGACATATCAATCAAAGCCCAACATTCTTTTAGGCTCATAGCGGAAGGCACTTCAATAGCCGTGTGCTTGCCATTCTCCATTGCACACATAGCTACAGGGAAATGATGTAACCAATCCGTTGCAATATAAACTAAATCAATATCATCCCGTTTGCATAATTCTTCATATCCTTTTTCACCTGAATAAACAGTAGCCTCGGGCATAGAAGCCTTCTTTAATAACTTTTGACATTCTTCCGCACGTTCTTTCTCATAATCACATAATGCTACAATCTCCACACCCGGGATATAAGTGAAACGTTCTACCGCTGCCGGACCACGCATCCCTAATCCAACGAATCCTACACGAACAAATTCCATTTTGGGAGCTTTTAAACCTATTACACTAGTTTGCCCGGTAGGACGTTCAGGAGTTTCAATAACAATAGTCCCCTTATCCCAATGCCATTTTGTTCCGAGATTTGAGACTTGTGTATCAGAAGAAGATTGTGAACATGAAATGGCCAATATAGCCACAAGCATTACTAGTAAAAAATTATATTTTCTCATTTTATTTAGTAGATTAATTTTAAAAGTTTTCTTTCATCATTTGTATGTTGATCTTATGTTGTCCGCTTGTCCGTACTTTTTGGCTCGCATAGCCTTTTTTGGAGAACAAGAGAATATCATCTGAATGTGCTGGTAAGGAATAAGATCCCTTTGCATCAGTCATAACTTCCTCTTCAGAATTTATAGTTTTTACTTTCACTCCGGCTATTGGTGTAGCTTGGACATCGCGAACAATTCCTTCTATGCGTATAATTTTACCAGTGGTTATTACGGGGGCTTTTGACAAACTGTTTTCCTCTAAAGAAATAGGCTTATTGCCTACCCATACTGGTAATTTATAATATATTTCGTCTGAAGAAGTGCCTACTTGGATTTCGAACTTTCCAGGTTCCAAATATCGGTCTCCGAAATTACTAGTCAAGTAAAGTTCATGTACAGGTACTTTTAGCTGCACCAGCTTTTCCTCGCCTGGTTGTAGTTCTATCTTTTTAAACCCCTTCAGTTGTTTGACCGGTGTCATGACCGTACTAACCACATCGTGAATATATATCTGAACAACTTCTTTTCCTGCTAATTTCCCACTATTCTTTACTTTTACGGATATGCGTATTGTGTCATGAGACTGATAGCTTGTTTTATCAGTAGTAGCTTGCACGTATTCAAAGCGGGTATAACTTAATCCATGTCCAAACGTCCATAAGGGGGCAGGACTTGAAAAAACATAATCTCGTCCCGGAAAGGTGTATGTGCCAGGTTCTTTATAGTATCCTTTGTCAGTAGGAAGATAATTATAATAAGCAGGCAAATGACCTGTACTTTGAGGAAAAGAGAATGGCAGTTTTCCAGAAGGATTAACTTTACCAAACAGAATATCAGCAATGGAGTTTCCAGCCTGTTCTCCAGCATACCATTGAGCCAATATAGCGGGTACTTTTTCTTTTATATAGGGTATGGCAAATGGTTTACCGGCTACCAAAACCACAACAACAGGTTTGCCTGTCGCGCATACGGAACGGATGAGTTGTTCCTGCGCTCCTGTTAGGGAAATATCACTAAGGTCTATTCCCTCTCCACTTGTCGAGGGTTCATTACTGTGGCGCACAAATGCTGTACTGGAACTTCCTACAAATACTAGAGCAATCTCACTATTGCGAACAGCTTTAACAGCCTCCGTTATCAGTGTCGTATCCATTGACGCTAACGAACATCCTTTTGCATAATTTATTTTCACCCGTTTTCCGAGCAGATTTCGTATGCCTTGGAGTGGCGTGATGCCGTCACTTTTGTTTTTACTCCATGTATAATCTCCGAATTGCACACAATCGGCATTAGGTCCGATTATCGCGATAGATTTTAGTTTTGTGCAATCCAAAGGTAGTAAATCTCCTTCGTTCTTCAACAATACTGTAGATTCATCAGCTATCTGACGAGAAAGCTGTATACTTTCTTTTGCACGCAACGGAAGATGATAGGAAGCTTTCTCTTGAAAAGGGTCCTCAAACAAACCTGATTCAAATTTAGCCCGTAATACGCGTTTTACAGCTTGATTTATGTAACGAATGTCAAAGTTTCCATTCTTCACCTGCTTTGCTAATGTTTCAAAACAAGGACTGGAGGCCTCCACGTCAAGACCTGCTTCTAAAGCTTGACGGGCAGCTTCAAAATCATCACCTGCAGTTTTATGGAATGATTTTAACATAGCCACTACTCCCCAATCAGAATATACATACCCTCGAAAACCAAATTTGTTTCGAAGAATTTCCGTTAACATGAAATGTGAAGCTGAATTGGGAACTCGGTTCCAAGCGTTATAGCTTGACATGACTGCCATCACGCGGGTTTGTGCAAGAACCGTTTCAAAAGGTTTCAGATATATGTCGAATAAATCACGAACCCCACAGTCAACAGAAGCTAAGTTTAATCCTCCTGATGGATTGCCATGAGGACCGTAATGTTTCAGCATAGGGGAGATTCCATGATCCAAGTACCCTCGCACCTCCGCTACTGCCATAGCAGAACAAAGAAAAGGATCTTCTCCGAAAGATTCCTCAACTCGTCCCCAGCGTAATTCACGTGCTACATCAATACAGGGGGAGAGTACTTGTTTAACTCCCATCGTGTTCAGCTCACCGGAAATATGTTTGGTTTTCGCATACGCCAATTCAGGGTTAAAAGTGCTTCCCAATGCAATATTCTGCGGATAGATAGTAGCCCCTTCATGGACTACTCCATGAAGAGACTCCGCAACCGAGAATCCGGGAATGCCTAAACGTGTGTGCTTTATCAGATATTCTTGTATCCGGCGGAAGTTCTTGCGGCAATGTGAGGCTGTGAGTGGAAACCCCTCAAAGAACCCGTATCCTATGTTGCCACATGCTACTTCCAACTTATTCGGATTCAGTTCTTGTCCGTCAAATACTTTGTACGAATGGAGATGGGTAATCTGCCCTATTTTCTCTTCCAAAGTCATCCGACCTAACAAGTCGTTCACTCGTTCTTCTACGGACAGTTGCGGATTTTGATAGGGAAGCATTTGCTGTGCTTTCACTATCAGAGTCGTGAAGAACGGGATACTGACTATAATCAATGTACGAATATGCTTTCTTATACGTCTCATCCTAATTGATCTGATAATTATTATTTGGAACGAATGGGACGGGTAATCACAAATTGGCAAAATTCATGATACAGTTCTTGATCAGCTTCATTGGCAGAGTTCTTTAATGAAAGAAGGTTTCCACCGCCTTCATAATATGCCAAGCGTTTAGTGTCCCATATTTGATGAGCTTTAAATGCTTTTATATAGTCTTTCATACGGGGATAATAAATATTGTGTTCCGAATTACTTGCCAACACCCGGTAATCAAACTCAAATTCCATATCCAGATTTTCCCTTTTCGCAGTTTTACAAGTTTCTTCCAGGACAGCGTATGACTGTTCTGTATTGAAGAAATAGTTAGGCTGGTAGTAGGCATTGTTGAATCCCAAAGTTTCCCATTTATCATGTCCTTCTGCACCACGGTAAGGTATCCAGTTGAAACTATATTTGAATTGGTTGACGTAAGCTCCTACTTTGGAAATAATATCTCTGGTAGTTCCAGCTGTTTCCGCCAACCAATAAAAGCCTGCCAATTCTATATTCTGGTACTGCATCTCGTTGAATTTGCTGCGGACATAGTCTATGTACCATTTACAAGCATCTACCCGATCCTGTGCGATGGAAAAGTCCATGATATGTCCATCCAAGCTTCCCCAATATACGGTAGTCGAATTTTCATTTGCCGGTGTCTTGTGGGCTATGGGTTCCGGAATGGCAATGACTACTCTATGTTTCGTTTTTGGGTTTTCCAAACGCTTTTGTGCATTTGATATGGCACGATTCAATGCTCCCAGTCCGGTACTACTTGCAAAATAATAATCAACCAATCTTTTCCAATCCTTTTGATTGGCTGCATCCAAACCTTCTTGATTTTCGTAAGTGTAGGTTTTATTGGTTCCTCCATTACCTGTGTCTTTCAATTCCAGAAACAAAAAGGCGTCGAAGAGCCAGTGCTCTGTTCCAGCCTTGTCTTTATAAGTTACATAAGAACTTATTCTGTCTACATCCCAATTATAAGGTTCCCTGTGATGTCCTCCTCCATAAATAAGAACCATATCAGTGGAATTCAAAAGTGCTGTGCGATTCTCTTCCCATGGATAGAGCTCACCCGGATTTACCGGAGGAGTAGGGGGAACTTCTTTATCGTCTGATGGACCGTCAGAAGAAGAACATGAAACACATAATGCCATCAAAGAGCATAATAAAAGTACACTGAATTTGATAAATTTTCTCATAATCAATTTTGTGAAGTTATGTAATTTATAAAATGCAATTAGATGGCTGATAGGATTATACAGCTCTACCAACCATCTAAAAGTTATTGAATGTTATTTATATTCCCAGAATCGGAATTCGGTGAAAGTATACACACGAGCTCTCCAATCATCAGGGGAACCAGAATGCACAAACCAGGTTTCTTTGGCATTTACTCGATAATAACGGGCTTGTTTGGCCTGTTCCTTTTCAATTGTAATACAATCTCCTTCAGCAAAATTACTTGGGGAATCTGGATTATAATTATAGCTGCCGAGTAATGTCCAACCATCTAAAGAACCATTCTTTGCAGGTTCTCCTTCTTGACAATAACCATAAAGATCAAATTTGGTAACTTGGGTATTCGCTTCATTCCAATAACGATGTGCACTAAATTTTGCTAGATACATCATTTTACCAGCGTCGACTGTTAGGAATGTTGCATCTGCCGTACCATTATATTGGCAAGCAAAAGGACTCCATCCTACAGCCCCATAATCGGACGGAGACGACATATATTTACCGTCAATTAGTTTAGCAAAATCGGTTGTACCTAGTCCAAGACTACTATCAACAATATTTGCATCATTATCCAATTTATATTCTTTAAGTGTTGTATGGTCTACCAAAGTAGAGACTAGTTCGGTCTGAGTTACCACTAAATTGTAAGTAACATCTTTCTGTACATCATTTACGATGATAGATTTTGTTTTAGTTTCACTAAAGTCATATACCGTTTCCAAAGCAATAGGATCTACTAATTTCACATGTGGTTTCACTTCAATAGTCAGTGTCGTTTCTGACAAATCCACCCAAGGACCAAAATTTAATTTAATTGTGTGATTAGTATGATCAATTTCTCCTGTAGCAGTTTCACCGCCTGCTTTTGCCACCAGACTTACAAGAGGTTTTTCAATAAACTCCGCCTTTTTCTTAGCCGTTACTGTATAAGTCACATCTCTTTCAATATTGTTTATCACAACATTTACCGGTTGGGTTAAGTCCCATACACCTTCCGGGCTTGACGGAGATATAAGTGTAGCTCGTTTCGGTATATTCAAATTAACAGTCATATTTGACAAATCAGTCCAAACTTCGACTTCCAATTTAATAGTACGTTTATTATCATCAATGACACCTTCAAAAATATCTTCCTGTTCCATTGCCGTCAAGCTGATGATAGGACGCATTACAGGATTCACGGGAACTTCTGTTTCAAACTCCGCATCCGCATCACAAGAAGTCAGCATTGACATACTTGCAAATGTAGCGAGTATTGCGTATAAATATATTTTCTTCATAACTATATACTTTTTTATTAATTAGCAGTATTTCCACTCCACCATGGATTCTGAACCAATCCCGGACACTTATCCATTTCTTTTTGCGGAATGGGGAATAAATAGTACTCTTTATTGAATTTTCTTTCTTCAAAAACAGCACGTTTATAGAAACCTTCAAAATTGAAATCATTTGAACCTACATCACCGGCATCAACATTCATTCCCCACATACTGCCTCCATCACCATATATTCGACCGTCTTTTTCTTCACCGGTCACAGGATCTGTTACAATTTTATCCGGTGTGTGGGCTTTCCAAAGACGACGAGTAGTGAAATAACGGTCACCTTCAAAACAAAGCTCAATCTGACGTTCACGAATAATGTATTCATGCATTAAAGCCGGATCAGAAGCTATTTCAGGAGTAGCGACAAACGCGCTTTCTACACCTGCTCTTTTACGAATTTGATCCCAATATTTACGAATGTCCGCATTGGTAGGATCATAATTGCTTAACGCTTCTATATAGTCTAGCAAGATTTCAGCATAGCGTATGTAAGTACAAGCATAGTTTTGAGGATAAGCACGGTTATACATATCTGCTTGCGGGTCGTTGCGCTTGAAGACTAACATACCCGTTTTAGAGTAGTTCGCATAATTAATAGATGGACGAGCTGCTCCTCCTAAATATAATTCTGCGCGTCCGAAACCATCTTTCTGTCTTCCTGTACTCCATTCGTTACGAATGTTTTTATCATCCGACAGACTAGGTATCACTCTGTGATTATATAGGATAGCTGCATAGAAACGAGGCTCACGATTGCAAAACATATTCCAGTCACCTTTCCAATGCCCCCATGCCTTACTATCACGGATATCTGCTATGATACCTTTACGACCTTCTTCGGAAGCAATGTCATGTCCGTTGGGATTCCAATTATCTCCACCGTCAGCCGCAAATCCTTTTTCAACATAACCGGAACCGGCCACATCGATGGGCTTTCCGTTCTTCATCAGAAAAGCATCTACCAGTCGTAAAGTAGGACTTACTCCTCCCAAACAGTGCGGGCCGGGTGTATTGTGTACCATCCATGACCGTTGAAATGTATCATCATATTGTCCTTCTGACCTGGCCCATATTACCTCACAATTCCAAGCCTTTAGTTGAACATCCACACATGATTTATACGGATTAAACTCTGTATCCCCATTCTCATCATTCCGGTATAGTTTCAAACGAGTGTCCGGATATTTCTCTGCCATATCTATGACGGCTTTTGCTGCGGCTGCAGCATCTTTCCATTTTTGTTCACTGTAAATGGTATTAATAAGTGGGGTACCATCATGATTCTTGAAGTTGGCATATTCCGTATTACCATTAAATTGAGGAGAGGCGGCCAGATTACGTACAATTGCTTTTACTGCTAGACAAACCAATTTGTTCGGTCGTCCCAAACGGGTCTGGTCATCCCAATAATGCATCGGTAGGTCATAAGCTGCTAAGTCCATCATTTGGCAAATATATTCTACGCATTCATCATAGGGGGCACGCTGCATATTTGCAAAATCTGTTTCCGAAGGGAGCAATTCTTTAATTAACACTACTGGACCATATTGACGAAGAAGAAGATAATAATAATATCCACGTAGAAAACGGACCTCAGCTTTATAACGTGTTTTCAACTCGCTACTTAGTTCGCCGCAACGATCTACATTGTTCTCAAATGTCAAAGTAGCACGAATAGCTTGATAAAAACGAGCGTATCTATCACACACCAATTCGCTGGAAGGTGTCCAGTCACCTCTGTTGAAGTTATCCGCCTGATAGAAATTCCAGGTTATATTACATTCATCGGCTGCTCCAACCCAAGGTTCATGTTGATGCAAATGCCCTGTGGGGATTCCTCCGTAACAATTGGCCAGATACTTCTCCGTTTCCATGCGGGAACTCCAAACCATTTCATCTGTTTTCATATCATCGGGCTGTTTGTCCAAGTAGTCAGTACAACTAGTCGACAATGCCAACAAACTAAATAAAACTATAATATATTTTTTCATATTCGATGCGTTTTAAAAAGAAGCTCTAATTCCAATATTAACTTTTCTCGGGAGAGGATATTTGCTACCATTAAATGAAGCTGTTTCCGGGTCCCACATATCCCATGGTGCAAACAATGCGACATTATTCGCCAAGCAATAGATGCGAAGAGATTTCATGCCAATTGGAGCAATCCAGTTTTTCTTGAAAGTATATCCGAGTTCCAGATCGGCCAAGCGCAGCAAACGGCCATTATAAATGGTACGCGTAGATGATTGCCAGTTGTTGGATGAAGCTCCATTGGACAGACGGGGATAGAATGCATTGGGATTAGGATTATCTTCCGTCCAACGGTCAAGTGCTTTTTCAAATAAGTTACCTTTCCCTACTCCTTTATTGAATGGAATGAATGTATCCCCCCCTAGACCGTAAGTAACATGTGCCTGTCCTCTGAAGAAAATACCGAAGTCGAATCCTTTCCAGAAAAGCTGAGCTCCAAAACCATAAACAATTTCCGGAACACTTGAATAACCGATCGGACATTTATCATCTTCATCTACTACGCCATCTTCGTTATAATCCAAATATTTTACATCACCTGGACGTACATCACCGAATTTCTGTTCAGGACTTTCATTGATCTCTTTTTGGTTTTGAAATAATCCTAAGGCAATTAGCCCAAAATGCTGTCCGTAACGATGTCCCGTTTGCATACGGTATGCATATTTTTTCTGAGCTTCATCCATTTCTTTAATTTCATTATGAGTGTAGGTAAAGTTTCCATAGAGTTTATAACGGAAATCTCCAATTGAATGGTTAAATTCCAACGTACCGTCTACACCTTGATTCACCATTACACCCATATTAGCAAAGGGCTGTTTGATGACTCCCATGGTTGCAGGAACAGACTGACGTTGAATAAGAATATCGGAACGTTTTTCGTGGAAGTAGTCAAGATCCAGAGAAACCATGCTATCGAACATTTTCAGTTCAATACCGATATCTTTCTTAAAACCTTTCTCCCAAGTCAGATCAGTTACTCCGATTTGGTCTTCTCCGATACCTTCGTGAAAGCTAGGGGCCATACCGAAATAGTATCCTCCTAAACCTTCACCAAAATATGACAGATAACCGAAACGCATATTGTCAGGCAATGATTCGGAACCTACCAGACCAACAGAGCCTCTGACTTTTAATACATTTATAGCTTTAAAAGGCCAGAAAGACTCATTGGATATCAAATACCCTAATGCTCCTGCCGGAAATAGACCAAAACGTTTTCCTTTCGGAAAGTTCTCCGAGCCATTATATCCCATATTAAATTCAGCAAAGTAACGGTCTTTGAAAGCATAAGTTGTTCTTAAAGCCAGACCTTGCTTTTTATAGGGCAATGATTTTATAGACGATCCGGCAGTCTGGTCTACGTAGTCACGCTGATAATACATCGCCATTGCACCGATGCGGTGTGTTTCATTGAAAATCTGATTATAATTCAATTGCACTTTCAGTTCTTCGGCGCGGTTACTGGATGGAGTTACATTGTATCCCAAGAATTCATTTCCTTTGGTAATTTCCGCTACTTGAAATTCTCCGGTTTCATCGTCAACTCCCGTTATGTTATAGGTAGAAGAATTTTTACGTCTGTTCTGTATGGTCTGATTATTGGCATCGAAAGAGAAAGAAGCTTGTATGTCAAGACCCTTTAATAAGAAACTCAAATCTTGTTTTAATGTAATCTGGCTCATAATTTGTGAGCGGAATGATTTATTATATCCAGAGCCAAACAAACGTTCTGCCGGATTCACTTCACCGACCTGTGATGGTGCTCCCCAACCCCATTCTGTATTACCAAACGCATCTTTTCCGATAGGTACCCGAACCGGAGCGGATAATGGATTGGATAAATAGGAATAGTAATAAAGTAATTCAACAGGGCTGAACCATCTGTTGTCTACATACTCATTTCCTAAACCGGGTTGATGCATATCTGTCATATTGGCACCTATTTCTAATGATAAATTGGTTGTTTTAGTCAATGTCAAATCAATGTTTGATCGAAAGTTATATCGACGAAGTGAAATGTTTGATTTGTAATCCGCTTCCGGATTATTTTTCAAGTTACCGTTATCTTCTATAAAACTGGCACTAATATAATAACGTGCTCTTTCGCCACCTCCACGAATATTGATGGCTGCATTCGTATTAGTTGAATACTTGCGGAAAAGTTGATCCATCCAGTTTACATTCGGATATAGAAAAGGATTGGTTCCACTTCGCAAATTGTCTATGTACTCCGGAGTATAATTTTCAGTACCCAATGCTTCATTGGCTAGCAATGCGTAATTGACCCCGTCCAATAACTTCGGCATTGTCGGGAGATCGGAGAAACCTGTTTCCAATTTTACTTCTATGACCGGTTTTTGGGCAACCCCCTTACGGGTAGTTACCAATACAACTCCATTGGCTGCGCGCACACCATATACTGCCGTTGCCGATGCATCTTTCAAGATAGAAATGGATTCTACTTCTTCAATTGACAAATCAGACATATCCCGTTCCACTCCGTCAACTAATACTAATGGTTTTTGATTAGCTCCGAACGAAGAGATACCACGTACCCAGAAATCAGCATTGTCTTGTCCTGGTTCACCTGAACGTTGTACGACCACTGCACCGGCAATACGTCCGGAAAGAGCGTTAGTCAGATTTCGTTGCGGTACTTCCAGTTCCTTTATTGAAACAGAAGAGATAGAACCTATAACGCTGGCTTTACGTTGTTTACCCATACCGACAATAACCGTTTCTTCCAGTTCGTGTACATCTTCTTTCATTACGATATCAAGAGCCGGTTTCTTACCGACTGTGATTTCTTGCGATTTGAAGCCTACAAACGAGAATACCAGAATATCTCCTGCTTTTGCGTTAATAATGTAATAACCATTAATATCTGAAATCACACCAGTGGATGTGCCTTTAATTGCAACACTGACACCGGGTAGAGGAACACCTTTTTCATCAATAATTGTTCCACGAACAGAATTGTCAATTGGAGAAACGTTTGATGTCTCTTTCATCATTGACAAAGGTTGTGTTACTTCATAGAATGATTTTTGCTCATTCCCTACATTTGTACTTGCTGTAGCATAGCTAGGTGCTAATAATGCAATACACAGCATCATACATTGTAGTCCTTTTTTTGAGTCTAAAATTCCGCGATGGTATTTAGACATGTTTAAGGTCCATTGTTTCATAATTTTGAATTTAGTAAATAGATTTAAATTGTGTTTCAGCAATATTTAATAATCTGGGAAATGTTTGTAGCGAAATAGTTTCCAGTATTTTCCAGCATTGAAACAGTCCTCTAGGTACATGAAAACATCCTTTCCATTTACCACCTTTCAAGGGTAACAATACTTCGCCTCTTCTATTCAAGTATCCGTACCATTCCGGATATTCAGCGTCCCTAAAGTGTGCCCATGTATAATCATGTACTTTTTCAAACCAATCCAAACACTGTTTGTCTCCTGTCAACTGATAGCCTTTTAACAATGAAATTAAAGATTCGATATGTACCCACCAGAGTTTCTGGTCCCATTCCAATTGTTGGGGAGGAAAACTGTTACGATCTAAAAAGTAAAAGATACCGCCATGCTCCTTATCCCAACCGTATTCAAGCATGGTAAGAGTCGTGTTTTTTGCTTTCTCTATCAGTTCCGGACGATGCAGACGTTTACCCAGATCCATGATAAACCACATCGCTTCAATCGCGTGACCGGGAGTAATCTGGCGACCCTCAAAACAATCCACAAGATTACCGTTTATATCTACATTTTCGACAATGATTCCACCAAGTTCGGGACGATAAAAGACGTCCATCACTTCATGGATGCAGGTATCCATAGCCTGTTCTAGGTAATCTTTCCCTAAAATATGCTCTATTTCCATAGCAAGATTGCAAAGAATCATCGGCAGAGCAAAATTCTTTAGATTGCGTGTATCAGGATGAAGCTTGTTCCATTTTCCTTTAGGATTATCAACTTTGGACAAGATAATATCGAATGTCTTTCTGGCAATATCGGCATACTCCTGATTACCGGTTGCCAAACTCAATTGTCCGAAAGCCATTGTCGCAAAAGTATAGGAGAAAATGTTATACGGTTCTACCAACGGTCTACCCGAACGGTCGAGGGAAAAGTACCAGTTGTAATTTCCGTCATGTCCGTATTTCTTTAAGAATTCGCCACCTTGAA
>USPQ01000027.1 GCA_900556625.1 uncultured Bacteroides sp.
CAATAATTGTTACTGTATTCTTCAGTATCCATTAATCGAAGTACCATAGAACAAAAGATACTTTTTGTGTCTTTTAATTCGCCTTTCATCAGCAATTTTGACAGTTCGATAATTTGACTAGTAGGATTATGAAAACTTCCGTTTATATATTGAAAAATTAGTCTTCCTTCAAATTGGCATATTTCACAATCTAGTTCACAATCAATGTACTCTATTTTACCATTTATGAATTCACAATAAACACATTCACTATTAGAAGCAAATAAAATTGCAAAATCATAGATATCATCACTATTACCTACAATTATTGAAGTAGATTCAAGAGTTTCCGAAACACCATTATTCCACTTTGCATCTTCAATAAGTTCCCTCACATATTCTTGAACTCTTGTGATGTTCTGCTCTATTAAATCTTTTTTACTCATAATTTCAATTCAATTAAGTTCGATTATTTTTTTGCAATATTCTCCCAAAAAACAGCACCTTCAGGAGTATTATAAAAAGGGAATGAAATAGCTAGAAACCGATGAAAGCAGCAATCAACATCTAACAAATTGTTCATCCGTTCTTCATTTGTCATTGAGAAGTCAGGACACTCAATATTAAATGTCTCATTTGCTCTTTCTGTATTATATTTCCATTGATTGAAAATACCTAGTCTTTCTAATTTTTCTATTTTTTCATTCCTCTTCATATTGATTGACTTTTAATGCTTTACATCTATAAAGGTAATCGTTATTGACAAGTTTAGCAAACAGAAACTTCGCCATTTTAACGCCATTTTACTCGGTCTTTTTCTTCAACAAATCAAATATTATCCTCTCACCCTCTTTTAAACCATCAAGATAGCCTTTTGCATGTTCACCGGCATTATACACTATAAAAGAGAGGATCAACAAAAACAGTCCGAGCGAACGATGCCAGTATGGAAGTTGGACTGTGAACGGCTTGATTGTTATAGAAAAGTGTCCTACATATAGCAGGAACACAAACAAAATCACACATGAAATAATTGTTGTTTTCATATTAATCTGTAAATAAATTAAGTTGAGTTGTAAACTCGGGTTTATAAATTCTAAATTTACGGTTAAAGAAAGTCTCAAAGGCTGTTACAATTTCAGAGATGGTATTATCAGCAATTCCTAATAATTTATCATAGGCAACTATAAGAGATAAAGCCTTGTCAAGAGTCATTTTCTTCTCAATAAACAGGGAATACACCAAATATCTACGGGTATATTCCCCAGCCTTGAGTGACTCAACTTCTTCAGGAGTGGCCTTTCTCTTGTACAATACTTTATACCAATGTGTTTCAGCAGTACGAGCACGCTTTTGTCTCGGTAACAAGTCATAAAACACGGCAATTTCATTCTTTTGGATACACTTATGTTTTTTACGAACACCATACATCACATAAGGAGTGTTCCAATCAGGATGAGTCTTTCGATATTCAAGCTCCAGCTCTCGATCAATAAGATCTTGCTCAAAGTCTTGTTTCATTAACCATTCCTCGAACCAGGCAGCAAGTGCTTCTTCTCGATCATAATAATCTTTTCCATTTATACATAAGGGAATCATAATAACTCTTTCTATTGCATTTCACGTTTAAATCTTTCCTCTAAATCAAAAATGGTTTCTCCACTATTACGCCGATAGGACCTATCGGTATTTAACTGAAGTTCTTTCAGCTTTTTCCAATACCATGGAAGGTACAAATACATATTCTTCAACTCCTTCAAATTCTTGTTTCCACAACACCAGCAACTCACACGATCAAGTAGCTCATATAGCCTTACTCCATCCTCATGCCAAACAAAGCCTTTTGTGTAACAATACTGGAGTGCATCTGCTTCAGTAATGCCCCAATCACGAAGTGGTAAAACCCGATTTGGTCGTTTTTCCTTTTCAAAGCGATGGGTCTCATCGGCAGCAATACCGACATAATCAATTCCGTCTTTTGTGTGAGCTTTCAATGCACGAAGTTTTTCACTCGTTCCCCACCGGCATGTTCCCCCACACCAACTATATCCTTTTTTATGGATAATATTGGTCCCTCTTTTCTTAACCGGCCTTTCAAACATTGTCCAAAGAAAAGGTTGCTCCGGATACAGTTCTGTATATTTAATACCAAGTTTTTTAAGAATTGGGAGAACAGCGTTACGAGTATTATAAATTGCCTGAAACTCCATACCAGTATCATAGAAAACGACCTCATCCAACTGATATCCTTTTTCTATTAGCATGAAAAGCATTGCTAAAGAATCCTTGCCAAAACTAACTGAAGCATAATATCTCATACAAGAAACTTATTATTAGGTGAGTCCTTTTTTTTGCTTTGCCCTCTCGCTATTAACCTGTGACATACACATACGGCACCATGACGATAAACACCGGTATTTCTTTCCATGCGAAGTAATCGTATTTGCGTAAAACCGATTGAGATAGAAATAGTGGCCGCAATGGGTACATTTTTTCATTTCTCTACCACCTGCATCAAACTTTCTGTTTCGTGGTTTACGACGAATAAGAGTACATCCCTTACAATAATTATCTTCACCGCGGTATCTCCTACAATGCGAAAGGGATTTTACTCCACATTTCGCAAATGCTTTGCAATCAACACGCACAAATGAATGTGTACTCATAGCCTTCGTTTATTTTGAAACTTATTTAACACACGAGAAATTACCTCCATATTATCAGTCATCATCCATTCTTTTGCAACGTTCCAAGCAAGACTCATAACTGGATTAAAATTATCTTTCCTTACCGTATGGTGAGATAAACGTCCTTCAGTTGGTTTCAAATTCTTATCATGTAAAATACATAACCCATTTTCAAAGAAAGCACAAAACTCTTTGCCAGCAACAGGTTGAATCATTGGAACTGCAACATTGATAACTCCTAAAAAGATACCGGCAGCCCAATTTGTCAGTTCCAATCTATCTGCATAACCTGCATCGATAATCCTTTCAATATCATCAGGAGTACCAAGACAAGGAGTATGACATTGTTGTTTACAAATACTACATGAACATTGAACAGGTACACGACCTGATGCCCTCATTACCCTTTGTAATGAGGATTCTCTTGACAACTCTCCCATAATTATTCAGTAATTGAATTTAAGATAACTTTCGCACGCTCTATACACCAACGATTGAGATATGCCTGCCAACAACCAATAGAGGGAGTCCATCTGAAAGTATTATTTTCTTTCAACTGTGACCGGATTTCCTTACTCGGAATACCGGCAAAAAATAACTGCAAACGGTTCTCTTTAGCATTCTCAACGACACGTACACCACTGATAGTGTATTCTTTATCTTCTGTCTCTTTTAGCTTTCTTGCTCGATCACGACGCTGCTTCGCATCCCGGATACGTGCATTATTATTAGAAAGCATATAAGAAGGAAAACCATACTCGCCATAACGGTCTGGCTTAGTTAGCTCGATAGCTTTATTCTCTGAAAAGCCTAAAGTTTGCAATTGCTCAACTTTCGCAATATCATTTAGCTTTTTACTTCTGACTATCTTATTAGCAGCTTTCATCATCCCTTGAGCTTTCTCTAACGCATCGACCTTTTCTTGCAATCTGTCTACTGCGTCATCATCTCCTAAATAAATGGAGTTATTATTTTCAGTAGCTTCCGCTTTCTGTTCAAAGTACTCTGCCTTCTTGGAAAGTTCAATACTTCTATCCATTTTGGCCCCTATTTTATCCCGGTATTTACGATCTGCTAATCCGTGCACAGGTTGTCCCATTGGAATAATACTTGCCATTTCTGACGATTGCCTGCAAGCTACATCTGCGGCTTCGTTACTTTTCCTTGCAAGTTCTCTGAATCTATCAGCTCTTGCTTCCTGCCTTTCTTTTCTGTTCATAATTCTTTGGTTTAATTTGGTTTGACTTTTATAAAATTGAAAGACCACAGCCTAAACCGTGGTCTTATCATTACTTCGACTTATCAGTAGGAAGCAAATCATCAAATAATCCGGGAACTCGCGGCTGTAACGCTTCAAATTCTTCCCGGAAAAACTCTTCTTTGGTCCTACCTTGCTTTTTCCCTTTCCTTGTATGTACATCAAAAGTATATACTGGGATGGCAATAGGATAACGTCTAACATCATCTATCCATTTTTCTATGTCGATATCCCTTCTATCATAAATAAAGTTCTGCAAATGATCTGCATCCCGGTTCTTTCTACATTCACAAAGAAGAATAACCGCTTTGCTGACAAATATCCTGCCTTTGGGGGCAGTAGCATTTTTATTTACCAGCTCATGACCTTGCCATAATGCTTCTATCTCTTTTGTTATGATACCGAAGCAATCCTCTGCACTAATGGTATATAAACGCTTCCACACATAGTCGCGGTATCCACTCGCCCATAATTCCAAGGCAAAAAAGCCGGCTACCCCGGTATCGGCTCGCCGGATCGCTTTTTGCATTGCAGAACTCACCTCGAAGAAATCATATCCGCAAACTGTTCTAATAATCATAATTCTAATTTAATGGTTTGACTTTTAATTGATTACATCAGTAAATTTAGCTAAAAAAGACGGATATAGCAAACAGAATGAACGCCATTTAAACGCCTTTTTACAGACTATTAGAACTTGAATTTGCAGGATATGTTATACTGTACAAGCTACTTCGTCTTATCCTTTCCATTATTCGTCGCACTCTTGAGCTGGATACTATCACCGAAGTTCTTTTTAATGAAAAGAATAGATTTGCGCTCTTCTTCCTGATTCCTGATCGAAGCAAGACCACCAGCGTTCACAAATGTGCTCTTTTGCTCAAAATTATAACGCAGATCGGTTAAAATCTTACGCTCTTTGTACTTAATATAACAGGAAATCCAAAAATCTTCTTTTAAACGTATCTCTTCATTCCACCAAGTGTTCTTGTTATAGATTACTCCATAACTGCAACCGGTTATCATTTTAGACAGGGAAAGAAAGCCGGTTTCGTCATACATAACAGGAGATATCCGGGAAGTGAAACCAAACAAATGCACGTCCATCATACTAGCAATCTCAAATAGAGACTGAATAATATTGGTGATTCTATCCTTATCTTTCACCCGGCACGGTTCACCTTTTTCTGCATAGATCGCTTTACAGGCATGAACATCATCGTCGAGCATGAAGAGTTCGCCAAAATGTTTCGCCATCCAATTACGTTTAGGGATGAGGCCGATTACATCGTCCGGATGAGTAACTATTTCACATTCCGGGTTAAACTGCTGGTACAAGTCAGCTTGACTTTCAGCAACGCAAATGATAGGATCGTTCACCAACTTTTTAGCGAACACCCGGTCATGGCGCTTATGACTTGGTATTACTATTTTGCAGGGCATGGCGAACATCTTTTATGTCGATTACATTACTCTTACTTACTTTCCCGGTCTTGTACGACTTCATGTGCTGCATATCCAGCCTTTCACGAAGCCAATTACTATCTACCTCATTGCTTGAGGTTATGATAAACAACTCATGCTTTTCGTCGTATTTAGGAATAAGGGGGTAAATGGCTGTATCATCTGTGATGGCATCGAAGCGCTCTTTAAATTCATCCTCCTTCTTCTCCGGCCCGAACTCGATACCCCAGTCTTGGAGTTCTGCTTTATTCCATTCATTTTCCATAACGTCCAAATCATTCTCACCGAAATTGACGTTATCCTTTGTAGCATACTCTCTCAACTTCTTAACAGGGGTATCAGGTGCCAGGACCTTACATGGAAGCTCTTTGTAACCAAGCTCCTTACATGCACGCAAACGTAAATTGCCACAAACGACAATATACCGGCCATCATTATAGGGAAATATTATAAGTTCCCTAAGTTCAAGCATTTCAGGCGAATCCTGAATGCTTTTCTTCATCGCTTCAAAGCGATAGTCACGGAAAAAGCGCGGATTCTTCGGTAATCCCGTGAGCTGCCCTTTATTAAAATCAAGTAGGCAGACTTGAATTGTCTCTGTCATAACAAACTGCATTAAAATCAACAACACAAACAGTCAGTAGGCAAACTTGAATTGTCTCTACCATAACAAACTGCATTAAAATCAACAACACAAACAGTCAGTAACAACACCTTAATCACATCTTTCTGACTCATCAGAAAGCAAATCAATTGCTCTCTTAATTTCAGCCTCGATATCCTTACATCCGTAATGTTTTAGAAAAGCAACGGTAACTATTATAATATCAGCAGCTCTCTTTTTATATTCCGGATGGTCTTTTATATCGTCGCATGGTAATTCTGATAATTCATCAAACTTCCTCCAGGCAGCAGATATTTTTAAACTGAAAGCCTTTTTAGAAGTATTATCATTCAGATGAAAGCGGCGCTCTATAATCTTTAATATTTTAGGGGCCAACTTATTCAATGTTATCATAAATGATTAGGTTAAATTGTTAGACTAATAATAATCTCACACTGTTTGATGCAGGCTGGTCCCTTATATGGAATCTGTAAATAGTCCTTTTATACATACACATGATAATTAAAGTTTTTCTTGTAGCTTTTCCATCGCTTCAGTTGCACAAAGCAAAGCGTAATTACTATCAATGGAAATATACGTTTGAATTGTAAACCAAAAACCTAATATCCTAACTTGCAAGAAATAGGCAGTCTGGAAATTCTTTGCTTGAAATTGCCCTTCTAAACGCATATACTTAGAAATACTAAAGTAAGTAGCATCTACTTTTTTTATTCTTAATTTTTTCATTCTATACTTTTGGAGATGAATACGTTTTTCACTGGTCATAGGAATATTATCAAAACTCACAAAATTCATGGGAGTAGTAGCAAGAATACCTATTGGCATATTATTGGGATGCCCATTTTTAATAGGGAACATTTTCGGATTGCTCCTGTATGCCTCACGAGCCATTCTCATATTTTGGATCGCATGAATATGTATGACTTCCTCTCTGATATCTGATACATGAAACACAGGGAGATTACAAAATAAATTATGCAGTTTACAGGAAACTTCAATGACCTCTCTTTCTTTATCTGTCAACATGCAATTACTTATTTATAGGGTCCGTTGTATCCATATATTTCCTGTATTCCAGTTCTGTTTTAGCAAGGTTAATAAGAGTATTGACACCTTGAAAAACCTGTTTGGCCTGATTTACTTTATTAGGATCTTCTTTCACGTCCTTTATTTGTTGTAAAACCAAGTCTCTCATATCCTGTAAGATAGTAGGATTCACAGTAGATACCTTATTCAACCGTTCATTCGCTAACACAACAACTGTATTTGTTATCGCCCGGAAACGGTTCAACTTGGAAGCTAAATCAAACATACTAAAAACAAGTGTTTTACCATTGTTCAAGTATATTTCGACTTCGGTACCATCATCGCCAATACCATCGCAATAGCCTAATATGACTACTTCTTCATTCTGATAAAGGAATGCCTTGTTTACCATTTCCTTTAATCTATCTATTGCATTATCACTCATGATTCATTCTTTTTTGTTGCTTTATTAATTTGTCTATTCAAAACTCCTTTTAGCTTGATGAGGTACTGAACATCTTCAGGGTATCGGGCATACATTGAGTTTTGGGTTTTCATTTGTTCAGAACGACTAATCATGTATAAGTTATCTATACAAATATTCTGCTTATTTCCATCTTTGAACTGAATATTGTACCCAGGAGGTATTTCACCATTATGCTCAATCCATACAAGCCGGTGTTTAAGCTCAAAGACATTCGGTTCAGCAGTTTTCACTTCAATGTAACCATCACGGGTTATACGTTCATATCCAACTTCTTTATGGTTCTTTGGGATACATCCCTTTTTGAAACGTGTAGCTTTCGTTTTTTCAATTTGAGCATCAGACATGTATTCCGTTTGCTTGCGTCCTTTATTCATTGGTTGGTGCCCTTTGGGGAAGAAACCCTTTGAGGAATGTTCAAATAAGAACTTTGCAGATTTTCTCAATTTTAGTTTGAAAGCCATACCAGCAACCGCACTTTCAGTTGAACCAAGCATCGAAGCTATTTCAAGATTGGTATGATCGGGATAAAGAGCTATTAGCTTTTGTCTTTTAACCGGACTCCAAACCCTCACGTCTGGCGAACGTTTTAATTTACGTATTAAGGCTTTTGCCTTCACAGCCTCAGGTGTTTTGTCCAGGCGACCAGCAAGCTCTTTTAAATTAGCAGTTGGATACTCGCTATCAAGTATAGCGAGTTGCTCATTAGTCCAAGTTCTCATAAGCATATCAAGAAAGAGAGGAAACCGTTAGGCTTCCTCTATATTATCGTTATTTAGCTCTTTCAGTCTTTCTTTGAGCTTCTTTTCTTTCTTATCATATGAATCCGCAAGTTTCTTAGAGAGCGCTTTGAAATCATCCGGATATTGTTCTGCAAAAAGGATTTTCTGACACTTTTGCAAATAGGAGTAGAAATTCACATTATTCGATGATAAGCATTCAGCAATAAAGGCTCTATACCATTGGTGTCGGTCAGCTTGGTTGTTCTTGACATAATTTACAAAATCACTCTCACCATTCCATTTTTTTAAATTCAGTTTTTCAAGATAAGTACTGCTACAACCGCTAAGAACCAGCACATCAAAAACAAGTTGTTCATTTTCAGAGAATTCTTTTGTTCTCTGATAATATGTTTTCTCTTGCGCCCACTTGCGCATTTCTTCAGCAGACTTCTCCTTGACTATATCCTTCGCTCTTTTTAATTGGGCGTTTATTTTTTCCCTTTCTATCTCTTTTAGATCGGCAACGGCGGAAGTAGAGGAAGCCGTTTCTTTTCTAACATAATAGAAACTAACGTTAAATTCGGGAGAATAATGTCCAAAAAATGAAAGACAACGATAAACTTCTCCATCTTCAAGCATTTTCAAAGTGCGTTCATCATCTTCTGAATACCAGCACTTACATCTAAAGATTTCATCAGGATCAACTATTTCAAATCCAAGTTGTTTAACAGCTTCCAAAGTTTTTTCATAGAAAACCTTTCTATCTTCTCCCCAATATGTATCGGGACGTCTAGCGATAATTACTGTTTTTCCAAATGAAAGAGGTTCGCCAACTTTAACAAGATGTTCATATTCTAGTTGAATTTTCCGCGTCACATAAGCAATCTGTTTTTTCTCATAGCAAGCAGCATTGATACATCTAGCATCCTTACTATTCATTTCATAGAACAAACAACCATGATTACACGTATTATTCTCACATTGAGAACATGATTTAATATCGGTATTTTCCCAATTATCGGAATCATCTTTAATCCAAGGTGCGTTACCAAGCTCCATGAAAGAATTACTCACAAATTCTCGAATCATAGCAGTAGTACATTGTTCTTCCTCCTCCTCATGAAACTCTTTTTGAGTATCTTCATCCAATTTAGAAAGAATCATAGCACCGGACAATGGTATATCTCCATTTCTTACCCGCTCTTTTAGTTCAGGAATAAGAGAATTCAATTTAATACGGTCAAAAACAAACCGGGTAGACTTTCCTATTTTAAGAGCGATATCTTCCAAAGTTCGTCCTTTTTCAGCCAACTGCGCAAAGGCAAAAGCTTCTTCGATGGGATCAACATCTTTTCTTTGAAGATTCTCGGTAATCATCGCTTCAAAAGCCTCATCATCTGTCATTTCTCTGACAATGCAGGATATTGTCTGAAATTTTTCCGACTTTTTTCGATGGGCTTTGATTTTTGCAACATTCGCTTCATCTTCCTTTGCTTTCAAAAGTGACACAGCCCGGAAACGACGCTCACCGCAAACAATTTCGTATGTGTAAGGTAGTGGGGTAACATCTCCGGTTTCTAGGTTAGTCATCTCCTCGGATTTAGCAACTCTGACAGTGATAGGTTGCAATAAACCTTGCTTTTCAATGTTGCTTGCAAGCTCTTCAAGAGCTGCTTCATCAAAAGTCTTTCTCGGATTCAAAGGAGAAGGACTGATAAGGTCAATTCTAATGTTTTGTACTTCCATAATTTAATTATATTGGTTTGACTTCTAATTCATTACATCAGTAAATTTATCGTAAAATGACAAGTTATGCAAACAGAAACTTCGCCATTTTAACGCCATTTTCATGCGGGCTTATTACGTATTTGAATGAAGCCACGTTTTTCCGTTTCCCGAAGCAATTCCATATCTTCCTCACGGATATAACAATCCGTTTCACCATTAACAGTTGTGTGATTAGGAATACCAAAACGCTCCCGTATTCTTCTTTTCACTTCAGGAATATCTTCAAGTTTGATATGCCTAGTGTTCCAGTAAATTGTCACCTTCTGCTTCTTGTTTGCCATTTTCTCTTTTGTTTAGATAAGAGATTATTTCATTTGAGAGACTTAACGCTTTAGCAGCTTCTTCATCTCCTTGCCCAACTCTAAGTTTGAGTTCGTTCCGGTATTCTTCATACGACAAGCCACTTGTATAGTTCACTTCCTCCGACAAATTCTCTTTATGAAAATTCCATGACTGATTATCAGCAACAGCACAACGTTCTTTATTGTATTCACGAAGCCAACTCATGATGACCTGACCATCAATTCTATTATAGATATTGCCATATTTCATTTTCATTGCGTTCTTGAAACACAGTTTAAAATCATCAGTTTTCATATATGGATATTCTTCAATGATTAAATCTACTGTAGTAGCGACTTGTGTAGCCGACATTGGATTACCGACATTGAAAAACTCCAAGGCATCAGCTATCAATATGACCAACACTGCTCTGGCTTGCGGCTCACCAAACTTTCTTATAATAGTGCCAATAGAAGGTTCATCACTTTGAAATACATCTTCAACCTTCTTGGGGCATAGAGCTTTGCAATAGTTTTTCGGCGAGGTCCGTAAGACTGCTAACCGATTCTCTTCTTGTGGCCGCAGTATCAGTTCGTTTTCCATTGTAATTTCCTTCTAAAATTTTAGTAAAATTCGCAGACTTGAATATCCAGTCAAAAGTGCACCTCCAATTTTTATCGTTTTGTCCAAGCAAGAAAGGACTGTCTAAAACCAATTGGAACACATCGAATACAGCTTGCTTCCCGTATTGTGCGACACGTGCTTTAATAGCTTTCTTTCGTTTTGCATCTATGGACTTTATAGCAGGAAGTTTACCTTTAAACGTGGAATTAAAATAATCCATTAGCCCACCCCAATCAATCTTTTCCTCGGGGAACAAAGAAAGCTCGTCTTTCTTTGATTCTCCTTTAGGAGAAGTTTCTTTCTTTTTTAAATGAGAATCATTATCATCTACATAATCATTATCATATTCATTATCATTATCGGGTTTTGTGGGTTCTTTTGGGTTTCCAAATAACCCAGTGGGTTTTGTGGGTTCTTTGGGTTCTTTTGGGTTTTCACTTTTCGGACGTCCCCCCTTAGAACCATTGCTCTTATTCCTTTCCACAATAGACATATACTTTTCAGTATCCCTGTCTATATCTATCTTTATAAAGTTGAAAGCAATATTTGCCATAGGTTTCAACCCCCGAAGATTTCCCGTTGTCGCATACTCAATTATGCTTTCGTAAATCTCCAGCCTGACATCATCCGGCAAATCCTTGATTGCTTCTCTCCACCCTTTATAAAAGATGAATGAATTTCTTTCCATATTTTAAGGGATTGTACTCCGATTAGTAATAAAACTCACAGACCTTTTGCTTCCTTCAGTTTTTTCGCTTCTTCCTTGTAATGAGTAATCAGCTTTTCTAATTGAAAGTCACTAAATTGCTTAGAAACATTTTTCTTGGCTTCCAGGAGTAGCACATTTCGTTCACCATACTTGGCAACTAGACGTCTGCGATAATCCTGAATATTTCCTTCCATGAAGCGGTTACAATGTGAACATTGAGCATTGCAGTTCATTTCATCAAAGCGAGTACTCATGTGTTGGCGGTTGATGTAATGACCGCAATCTGCTTTATTGAAAGGCTTTATTTTACCACATGAAATACACTGAAAATATCCATTAGGCATCGTATCACGATAACGGATGAATAAACTAAATATTCTGTCTAGTTCATTGACAAGATCAGGTTTCTTCTTGACCTTAACACCTTCTACCTCGAAAAGAGGCTTTTTCTTTTCTTTCTTCTTGTAATTTCTCCACATGATAATTAAAATACTACATTGGTTAATTGACGGCCACGACTCATTATACACCATTTTCCCTTTTCAGGCTGTTCTATGCGTAACTCTTCAACACGCCCAAAGCGCCGGAAATTCCCACTCAAATCAACAACCCAACCCTCTTTACCTTGGCAGGGACGAATGACACGACCGACCATTTGATAATAGAGGGAAAGGGATTTGGTTGGACGTGCAAGAACAACCGTATCAAGCTCCGGGTAATCGAATCCGGTTGTAAGTACGCCGACATTAGCAACAACTTTTATTCTTCCATCTTTAAAACCTTTCAGAATTCGTGCCCTTTCTTCCTTTGGAGTAGAACCGCTAACGATCGCACAATTAGGAATTTCGGAAGCCAGTTTTTCAGCTTCACGAATAAACCTCGTGAATATTAAAATACCTTTGCGTGGTATGCCCGATTTGGGGTTCAACAGACGTTTTGTCCATCCAACTATATCTTTGTATATGTCCACACGTTCAAACTCTTGCAGAAGACTTTTTTCATCGTAATCTGCACCAGTAGAATTAGTCCTGACTCTACTTAAATCCAACTTTGTAATATCATAGTATTTCAAACTTGCGAGAAATCCTTTAGCAAGTAGTTCACTCACCTGACAGTGATAAATAACATCAGTGAAAACCTTTGGCCGGGTACGAGTTATAAATTTAAGTATAGCACCACCTCTTCCTGAACATAATCTGTAAGGAGTCGCTGTCAGCCCAATAACTTTCCTTTGCTCATCTTCAAAGAATTCCTTATACATTCCTTTCTCAGGATTCACTAAATGACATTCATCAATCAGAACGTGCTTGAAATGTTTGAAGAAACTCATGTGTTTCATCACACTACCAATCATAGCGAACGTAATACGATTGATATCCTTTCTTCCGGCAGAAGCTGAATAAACTCCACAATCGAATATGCCGTATGATTGAAGTTTCGCAAAATTTTGTTCGAGTATTTCCTTGCTAGGCTGGAACACTATCAGCGGCCCGTCTATCCGTGCAGCTATATTGGCAATGACAAGGGACTTCCCGGCACCAGTGGGAAGAACTATCACGTAGTTTTTCTTTTCCTTGGATTTAAAAACGCTGACCGCTGCATCACTAGCACTTTTTTGGTAGTCTCTTAACTGGTATGTCATAATTTGATGTGATATTTATGAACTTTCGAATGACAGTCACCACAAAGGGTAACGAGACAATCAAGATGTTCAAGTTCATGACCAACGATTGATTTTCCGTTAACCCTGTATGTTTTGTGGTGAATCTCTAAATTGAAGTCTTTACCGCACATCTGGCATTTATGTCCGTCCCTAATACGAATTTTACGCTTGGCTTCTTCCCAATCTGGATTATTCACAAGCCGCTTCACATAGTTGGACTTCCTGCCTTTTTTGTGCTGCAATCTACTCATCGTCTTCCGGTTCTTCTTCAGGAAGTTTATCAGACAGGTCTTCTTCGAACTTGTCCCCATAATCTTCTGTATCATCAATAGGACGTTCTACTTCAGGATATTCAATACCAAACAAATCAAGCATCGCTTTTCTGTTTCGATCTTCCTGTGCCCAAAGAGAACGTTTGTCCCAATCAGGAATTTTTTCAGCTTTCACAAGCTTAAACTCACCGTTCACCCATGAATAATACAGGAAATATCCATCAAGAGCAAACCGGATCGTATTCTTACTTGAAAGATGATACTCCCTCGTCCCCTTTTTGACCTCGGCAGCCAGGTCTTTAATTTCAGTCTTAATAGAAGCTAACCTGTCTTGTGCATCACTCTTAATTTTCTTCGCACGTTCAATGGCTTCCAACAGTTCACGTTCGCGTTTGGGGACCTCATTCTCTTGCTTGATGCAATACTCTTCACGAATTTCGGAAATCTCAAATTCATCCAGTAAACGTTGTGTCACCTCACTTTCAGGAAATGTAGCATTGAAATGCTCATTCACCAACTTTATCAATTCATCTACATTCGTAGAACCCTGAAATAAAACAGGGGGAAATTTTTCCCGAATAGAATCGGGAACTACAAACTCGATTGTCTCGGGTTCGTAGTTTCTCAAATTTGCAATCATAAATTATAAAAGGATTAATTAGTACCGGTTTTGGTACTCATGAATAAAATCTAAGTAATGCTGGTCTTCAGGCAACGGAAGTGTAATACCAAACTCGGTGGCCGCATCTATTTTCACGCTTTCCATGAAATTATGCATCTCTAAAGTATTAAGTTTACTTGTTCCTCGCACAATAGTTTCCACTTTACCATTCACATGAACCTGTTTCACAAGAAACTTCTTACAATACAAGTCATGTATATCCTGAACTCCAGCAGCAGTGCTCCAATACTCTTCACCTGTGTATTCACGCAAACAGGCACCAATACACTGAAACCATTTCCACATGAGAGCATTTTGATTTAATGTTCTCGGCTGTGTTTTTTTCTTAATGGTTACAGTGTATTCTCCATTACGAAGTGTGCTGCACATGAACTCGAAAGACTTATCCATTTGGATTTTGCCATCTTTCTTCGTCAATGTTGCTTCCATAACCTATCAGAATGGCAAATCGTCCTTGGTCGGTGGTGGCGGTGGCGGGCACTCATTCACCGCACTTCGAGTCTGATTATTGGTGTGTTCCGGAAGAGGTGGCGGTGGTGGCGCTTGTTGAGGCTTAACAGAAAGCATCTCCATATTATCAACAAAAAGTTCTGTAATATACCGTTTAATTCCTCTGCTATCATCATAACTCCGAGTTCTTATCTTTCCTTCCAGATACAACTTGTCTCCCTTATGGACATACTTCTCAACAACATCGGCAAGACCACGCCAAACAACAATATTATGCCATTCAGTTCTTTCAGGAACCTGTGTTCCATTGGCAAGGGTATAACCTTTTTCAGTGGTGGCAAAGGAGAAAGTGGCCACTTTAGAACCAGCTTCCAAAATTCTAATATCGGGGTCTTTGCCAACATGCCCGATAAGCATCAATTTGTTTAAACTCATGATTTATCCTCCCTTATTGTTACACGGATACTATCAGCTTTAGGAACTGTTTTGATATACTTAGAATATAATTCCGGATAGTCAGCCTGAAACTTTTTAGTATCAAAATTGTCACTTGTAGAAGCGGGTGTATAACTAACTCGCAATCTTCCGGCATCCCATGACTTGACACCATTCTCACGCATAGCAGTTTTCAGTTTTGCCTTATAATCTTTCTGAATCTTGGTTAGATCTGCAAGTTCTTCCTCAATTCCGATTATAGTATTTACAAGTTGCATTGGAATAAGTAACTTGTCATCATCAGGGGCAGGAACAGGAAGAATGGATAGATATTGCTCACCCTTCTTCTCGCATTCCATTAATTTCTTGACTTCTTTATCAGACTTACGAGGAATTTCAACCAATTCATGTTTATCACCACGTACCCAAATGCCGAACAATTTATCAACTTTGAGTAATGGATTTTGGAGTTCAAACAGATAAGCATAAATTGACAACTGCCAACTCAAATACTCTTCGTCAAGATGCAGCGTAGTTTTGATGTCACCAAGACAGATTCTACCGGCTTTCTCCCAAACACAATCTATATTCGATGCAAAGTATTCGTTATCAGAGACGGTGTATTCATTGGCAAACGCCTTATATCCGGCATTTATCCTCATTCTGATGTAATTCTCTGCTTCAATACTTTCAGGCGGTAAACTTGTTGCATCAGCAAACTGGCATTGAGCATGAATAAGGCTACCCTTCTCAGCAGCTCTCTTCAACACAAAATCCGGGACATCTTTATATTTGTCAGGGAACAACTGCCGGCTAATCATACCGGTTATACCTTGCAACTGTTTGTCACCGAGCATATAAGTGTGGTTTTCCTCATTAAAAACCACACTGGATTTCACTAATTCTATCATTATTATCAATTTCTAGGAGGATACGTTTTCTGCATGTCAATAGTTATGTTTCTGAACTCCTTATTATTGTGAAGTTCAGGATGTTCAGCCCAAACTCTCTCAAGCTCTTCGCGGCTTTTAACACCAGTCATTTGTTTAATTGCACGATCCAGGTCTACACCAGTATATACTTTGCCCGAAGCGTTTGAAGCAGAAACATTGGGAGCATATACTTTTTCCTTTGTATTACCATAAGCAAAACGAACACGGTTTTTATTGTCCACAATAACAAGTAGAATAATCTCCTTTTGCTCGTTATAGCCAATCTCTTTCACACTGAATTTGGTATATAGAGCAAAAGAACCTGTTTTGCTCTGATATACTTCATTTTTCTCAAGTGGAATCCAAATGAAAGGACCCGTATAAAGTTCACGCCCAATTCCCCAGTTAAATCCTGCACGTTTAAAGGCATCCGAAGCCTGCCCTTTCTCTTTTTCTGTACTGGATTCTGTCCCAACATCCTGTTTACTCACCCATTCCTTCTTTTCATTATCCCAAATGGACAACGTGCAGAATAGATTCCCATTAACGACATCATGGTGCCGTTTCCAGTTCATTTCTCCGAACACTTCATCAAGTATTCTCATGTCTACTCGAGCATCCTTGTATAATAGCAAGGAGCAGCCCGAACCGTCCGGTTTCATAGTACCAACCCTACATTCAATTTCAGAAGCTAGAAGCGGTCTGATAGAGTTTTTTTTCTTCTCTTCATTCTGAACCGTTGATACAGTGTTTTTTCTCGCTGTCATAATTCTAATTTAATGGTTTGACTTTTAGTTTATTACATCAGTAAAGGTAATCGTTATTGACAAGTTTAGCAAACAGAAACTTCGCCTTTTTAACGCCATTTTCAGGTAGTAAAAACTGCCTGTACAATATCGTACAGGCAAAAAAATAAGAATAATCCAATGTACCTTATGGAACGGCTACGCTTGAAGGGTGTACGGCTCCCTGATTTATACATAATGTAAATGCTAGTGGACGGAACCGGAGTCGAACCGGTCTCACGGAATATTGGTGCACCTCACCGCAGTTTCAACCAACGATATACATATCCGCCCGATTAATTAAAAAGGTGCACTATCTTCACAGACCGTACACCCCAATCACAAACACAAAACAAAACTCATGAACTACTATAATTTAATAGGATCAAAAGGGTGAATGGCGTGGGGCTCGAACCCACATCACGCATATCTGCGTATGCTGCCAATTACACCAGCCATCCGTTTCAAGTGAACTATTCTCACGAACCATTCACCTAGAACACAAACACAAAATAAAACACGACATTAACTATTAAATAGCACTCTCACGAGCTTCTTGCTTCCGGATAGCCGTTCAAAGCACACCGGAATAGTATAGAACAATTAAAACTCAAATAACAGGGGCTTTAACCCTACAGCGTCCTTTTCGCTGGCAACATTAGTTAAACATAAAAAGAAAAATTCTCTGTGAAGGAACCCGGACTCGAACCGGGATGATAGATTACCTATGTATGACTTTCTTCAATCTATCTGCATACTTGCGTTTACCAATTCCGCCATTCCTTCAGGTCGTAGCCAGACGCTTCCGGCTACATTGATTGTATATATAATGCAAATATATTTTCACCCTCACGGGTTACTTAACTCTGATTGAGTTGAGCCGGGAAACGGATTCGAACCGCTGACCTCATGTGGAAACATGCGCTCTAACCAACTGGGCTATCCCGGCAGATGCCCGGAGAACCGGGCTAATTGGCAAATACTAAAATTAAGCAATGTTGACCTTCACAGGCTATTTTTATTTTGTTTCTTATCTTCATAGATAAATCTAGTAACCAATAGTACAACGACTACGAAGAATATGATATATGACCAAGCGATATCACTTCTTGTAGCTTCGATTCCCCCACCTATATACATAGCTACCAATAAGGCAACCACTGTAAAAATGTTATGAACGATTTTCAATGTTTTCATTTCTTCCGTTTTTTACGTTTGACTTTCTTAGCGCATCGGCAATGAAGTAATACCTGAGCAGCATTACAGTGCCATTTACCATTTTGAGCATTTACAGGCTTATCACTTTCAATCTTACCCGCTTCTATAAGATTCATCAATTTCTTTTCCCCACCTACATAATATGCAGACTTATCTTTTCCGAATGTCTCTGTAGAAAACAGACGGAGAATATTATCTAGCAATATTTCAGCCATTTCACCTCTAATCATCTCAACAAACAAGGTAGTTACGCAATTCTAGTTACTATAAACTGCATATTTTTTACGTCTGACTTTGTTTTCCAAACCATTCCTTCAGCTTTTTCTTTATAAAGCCGAGCATTTAAAGTGTAAGTAACAGACGTTTTTTGAATGATAGGAAATACTTCTATTGCACCAACGTCCATGTTTCGCAAAACATTGATTATACTGCGTCTTTCTATTTCTTTTTCCATACTGATTAATTTTAAAATAAAAGCTCCCCCGAACCAATTCGATCGGCAGCATCACGCTTTATTCGGAGGATTTACTTAACTTTGGGGTGTAAAATCAAAAATTAAGTGAAGAAATTCATTCATTATCTCTCTTTTTATCTCGATTAAACCCGACTTTACAATCTGCATAATCCCCAAAAGCTTTCTGTATCATAGCAGGAAGCTTTTCGGCTACTATTTTAGCTGATTTTATCGGCATATTCTCTACATGCAATGAGAATGTGGCATCTTCCAAATTCTCATTCCTATCGTTTTTAATTGTTACTTGAATCATGTGATTATTAATTAGTTAATAATTTTCCCGTTCCAAGATTATTCGCTAATAAAAAAGGAACGGGGGATTTTCTTATTTTTGAAGTGTCAAATCAAAAAACAAGAAAAATATGAATAATGAAGAAAAAGTAGTTTCATACTACAAAGAAACTTTAGAGAAAAAAATCGAATGGACTTTCAGACTCCAAAGCACTCTGTTGACTGTTGCATCTGCTACTTTTGCTGTACTTGTTTCTTTAAGCAATCTTTCAACCAACAACGCTTGCAGTCGAATTTTACTATTGGTGGTAATATGTTCAAACGCACTATCCATCCTTTTTTCGTGTATAACCATATACGAGAATCGAGCAATGAGCAACGTGATGATACGCAACGCTCAAAAACGGGTAGAAGAATATATCCTCTATAGCTTATACAATTCCAAAATGACCGTAACGCCAGCCGTACCACGCAATAAAATCTTCGCAATTTGTGAGTCAATTTCCTACATTTCATTTCTATTCTTTATTATTAGTTTAACAGCCTATGCAATTTATAAGATATACACGCAGTTGTAACGTCAATTAAACACTGAAGTGATGAACGGATTCGAACCGCCGACCTCATGTAGAAACATGCGCTCTAACCAACTAAGCTACATCACCTTTATATACATAAAGCAAATACCTCGATTTGCCGACAAACGTCTAACTGATTTAGTTTTACAACGATACGGCTTGACCATTAACCACAGCATTATATCGTTGAGAAGCCCGCCTACGTCAGTAATCCCTTTCGGCATGTGTCGGCTTCCAAAACACCATTTTACCAATATGTCAAAGAACTCTTCTCTGTTGTTCCCAGTCTCCCTTCAAGGGCAGGCTCAAAGACCGGACTGGGTACCGGATAACCGGCGGTTTGGTTTGACTTTAGTGAGGGTTAGAGAATACTTTGGTTGTTCTTCAAAACTATGTCCATTAAGTTTCGTTGCGATTCAATAAATTTCTTCAAATCATCACATTGGGAAACTTTCTCTCTATAAAATCCACGTTCTGATTCTAAATCTCGTTTGAGTTTTTCATTTTCACCTCTCAAAGAGCTGATCAACGCGTCTCGTTCTTCAATCACAGCTTCATATTTGTCTCGCTGTATTTCTAGTTCGGTTCTTTTATCCATTGTTGTATAATTTGATTAATCTCCGACGTAATGTGCACCGTAATGAGTACTATTTGGGTTGTAGTAAGCGGAAGCGGGAATATTAAGGTTATTATATTCCTTGCTAGGTGTAGCTTTGGCAGTCTTGCTCATAGCTTCATGTCTTTCAGCTAAAAATTTATCAGTTCTTGATTTCACTGCTTCCGGTGAGAAACTTTCTTGGAGTTTTGCAAAGCTCCATGCAGATTTTAAACACTCTGAAAATGTTTTTCCACCCTTCTTGTAATTGCGGTGTGCAGACTTCATTATTTGTGATAAATTGTAGCTCATAATCGTTATTTTTTAATTGGTTTTATCAATCATTTTTTGTATGTTTGTATGATTGATTGATTTATGATGCAAATGTAATCCAAATATGGATAATTTCAAATCCAAAAACCCATTTTATTATCCATATTTGGATATATTAACTTTATAGTAAATTTTATGATTGATAGAATTAAAGAAGTTATAGCCTATTCAGGGCTATCTGATAGGGCATTTGCCCTCAAATGTAGTATTAAACAAAACACATTGAGTAGACAATTAGGAGGGGTAAGTGAGGTTAGTGCCTCAACTATTAATGCAATATTGGATAACTACCAAGAAATATCCGCAGAATGGCTGTTAAGAGGAAAAGGCTCCATGCTTCTCCAAAAAGAAGAAACAGAACCAGGAATGGACAAATTGAAAAGTATTGTATATACCATAGCCAATCTACAAGATGAGATTAACGAAAAGACAATGCTCACTCAACGTCTTTTGGAAGAAAACCAAAAATTAAAAGGTGAACTGGCTATGTTGAAGAATGAAAGAAATATTGGATAATCTAAAATTTATATACACTAATGAAAACATTATTATTTATCGTTGTATCAGCTACTATGTTATTAAGTGGATGCAAATCTAAAGAAGAAAAAGCTAATGAATTAATTAAGGACGACATGTTTAAAGTCCTATATGATTTTGCCAGCTATGAACCTATTGAAACCAATATAGACAGTGCTTTTACATCTGTATATACAGATTCAATCATTACAAGACATGCCTATTTCATTAAAATAGCTATTGAAAAAGCAGATGAATATCTAGATGAAATGAAAGACGCACGAAAAACCATGGAGATTTGGAGTGATGGCTATTCTTCATATAGTAACTCTAGATATTATGAAGCTAAAAATAAATTCAATGAAAATCTGGAAAAAGCCAAAGCATGTACTAATATGGTTACATTACATTCAGACAGTATAAAAGACAGAGCTAACTTTATAAAAAAAGAATTTTGTGGTTGGAAAGCAACACATAAATTTAGATGTAAAACTAAAGGAGGTAGCCCAGACATAGGAAATTATGAATATATATTTGATAAGGATTTCAAGGAAATTATTAATAAAGAAGATTTAGATGATAAAGATTACACTAAAATCAAAGAACTTATTAATGAAGTACTAGAAAGCAAAAAAGAAAGTGATGAAACTGATTCTAAAAACAATAATGAAATATAAGCTTAGAACTGTTGCAGGAGAAAAGAAATATTGGATATGCCATGAAAAGAATATATCATATTATAGTATTCAGAACAACATTTTAAGTATGCACCAAATTGAAACAGTAGAGCCTATTAGCTAACACTATAACTTAATTCAAATATGGCAAAAATAAAACAAGATAGAGAGCTTTTAAAAATTATAGACGACTATAAAACTTTCATTAATGCAGAAAAGAGAATTAATGCGCCAATCATTGTTTCTGAACCTAAAGGAAATCATGGCACATCTCTTTATACTAAAAAGCATCTTCATTCAGAGTTTCACTTTGGAAATACATTTATGACTTGTGAAGTACGAAATGGAGATAAAACAGATTGTTCTTTCCAGATAGTTTCGGATAAATTCAAAAAAGGAGTCGTTATCCGCTACGATAGTGGTGGAGGTACTCATAAAAACGAAGTTCCGTTTATACCTTTAGCCAAGCAAAGTGTTACAACTCCCCATTTTCACAAATATGATGATAATGGATATTTTTTAGCCTATAAAACAGACTTATTGAATAATCCCAAACAAGCTGAACATTTATTTGACATTGACTTTGGTTTTCCTTACTTTTGCCAAGAAAGTGTAATCTACACTAATGATGAGCATGAATTACCTGAAATACAAGTATTTCGAGAAGGCTATCTTCCTTTCGAAAGAGAAGACAAAGACCCACTTGAAGGAATAAATTTTTAAGAGATGGAAAAACTTATTGAATATATCATCAAATCCTACAATTCTTTATGGAAAATAAAGAAACATGGAAATACTTTTGAGATCATAACACCGATAGCAACAACAAGTAATATTTTTGTTTCCGTCTTTTTAACTCGAAGAGGAGATGATTTTATTGTTACTGATGGTGGTTGGATAGACAGTGGTATGTATGAATGTGATGCTCATTCTGATGATATATACTATTTCAAACTATTTCAGTACTATTTAGAAGATTATGAAATAGATATTTTAGAACATGCTGGCTATCATTACTATTACAAAAAAATAGAGAAAGCAGAGCTAGTACCAAATATAGTATACGACTTGTCCAGTTTCATTAACGCCGTAGTTAGTGCATCTTTTATCTCTTTTGAAGAGAAAAAGGAAAAAGAACAGATTGGTAGATTTAAAAGGAATGCCACAAATTTCATACATAACCTTGTAGATAAGGAACACTTAAAAACCAATTATTCTATACATGAAGGACTAGCAATTAAATTCAATGCTGTTGTTCTTCGAAATAATAGAATGACGCTTATTAATTACGTTACAGGTTCTAATGATACAAATTTCATATTAAGTTTAGGACGTTCTAATTTGAATTATGATGCAGTAGATGCACATGCCATCAATAGCCGCATCAATCATAAAATAACTCTAATAGATGATACTACAAAATCTATTCAATCTCCTAAAATTGCTCCTTACTTAAAGTCTATTGAAACCAAATCAGGACGTACGTATTTAAAATGGCATGAAAAATCCCATTTAAAAGAATTAGTGGAATAAATTACGCTTTATAAATAAAATATGATTCTTAAACAATGATACAAACTAGAAGTAAACACTATATATGGAACTTAAAGAATTCATAAAAGATACAGTTACTCAAATAGCAGATGCAGTAACAGAGTTAAATGGAGGAACATCAAAATTTAACCTCGTAGTAAACCCGATAGTCTCCATTGGAGGTATAAACAAAGGTACATTACATATTGGAAGGCAAGAATGTGTACTTACCAATATAGAATTTAATCTATCACTCACAACATCTGAAAACAAAGGAAGTGATGCTAAAGTTGGTGTATTTGCAAGCGTAATAGGAGTAGGAGCATCCTCTAATGAAAATGCACAAAACGAGATTGTGAGTAAAATAAAATTCTCGCTTCCAATATTGTTACCTACAAAAGAAGTTTAACTAATCGAACCGTCTTTAATGTATCTATATATTGCATCAGCAAGGTAAGCATTTGCAGGCTTAGAACCTTTTACAACATAATCGACACAACGTTCCCTGAGATCTTGGTCTTTTTGAAGTTCTCTACGAACCTTACGCTCTCTCATCCATTTTTGGATGCTTCTAAAAAACATTTTCATAAACGCACTATTTTAGTTTGACAATGCGCAAATATAACATTTAAAATAATATAAAACATGAAACTCAAAAATCTTGATAGTACATAAAACATCAAATGGTCGAATTATGGTCGAACCATAAAAAAAAGCAGGACTATATAATTGATATACAGAATATACAACTAGATTTCCAAAAATGTGTCTAGTTTAGTTTTTGTGTTAAATAGCTCCCTCGTCAGCGGACGAACTAGGGAGCTATTTTTACATTATAAGAATATTATTGCACAAAATATTCATAATTTCCATAACTTTGCAACAATAAAATCTCACATAAATGGAATTTAACGTAGAGGAATTAAAAAGTGCACTTATTGAGAAGTGCAAAAGTGAAGGTATCTTGTATGCAATGGTAGCAGTAGACAGGCGAACCAAAGAGATCATTCTTCCTGATACTTTGCAAGGAGCCTTGAAGCACCCGGAGTACTTTGTATGTACTTGTAAAAAAGTAGAAGATAAATACATCGTGGAGGAGATTACAAAAGTGTAACTCTCCTCCGAACTCTTTATTATTTACGGTCGCCAATGTATAGCGCAGCTCCTTCATCTATAAACAGTTCCACATTCTGCGCATGATGAGCTACATAGGCTGCGGGCCCTACATCTCCCGACTGGCAGATTTCTTCTACCACATCAGCTTTACCCTTTCCGGTTATCAGGAAAATAACGTGACGGGCATTCAATATCGGATAACCGGTCATTGCGATGCGCTTCTGCCCGTTACGGGGATTAATACTGACTACATAAACAGAAGCGGAAGTCAACAGTTCTTCTTGTCCGGGGAAAATGGAGGAAGTATGACCATCGTCTCCTGCACCCAACAGTATAATATCAAACTCTGGCCATCCCTGCTTGGACGGTACTTGTTGCTTGACCAACTCCGAATAACGGGCCGCTTCTTTCACCGGTTTGACTTCACCACGAATACGAAAGACATTCTCATAAGGAATGGGAGCCATTCCTAAAAGTAGATTACGCATCATTCCGTAATTGCTGTCCGAATCATCGGGGGGAACACAGCGTTCGTCTACCCAATAAATACACATACGATTCCAGGGGGTAGTTTCCATATATTCGTTCGCCCACAAATCGAACATTAGAGCAGGAGTACTGCCGCCGCTAACTGCGATATTGAATATTCTGTCCGGTTCATTATTCATGATTTCCACCAGACGGAGTATCAGTCCACGTGAAGTTTCAATGGACGAGGGAAAAACAGTTACTTTCATAATTCACAATATTGGTCTGTATTCGTCAAATTCTTACAAGGATTGGTCCAGTCAGCCCCGTGCTCATGCATCATCGCTTCACTTTCCAAAGGTCCCCACGTACCGACCGGATAACCGTAAAGCGGTGCGTCGGGATTCTCTTTCCAATAGCGAAGTACCGGATCGAAGAATGTCCATGAAGCCTCCACGGCGTCACTCCGGGTGAATAAAGTCGGATCGCCCTGAATGCAATCGTCTATCAGACGTGCGTAAGCGTCACCACTCGGCACTCCACCCAACTGGGCATAACTGAAATCCATTGTCACCTGACGGACTTCAAAGCCCGCACCAGGCACTTTCATGCCTATCTTGAGCACAATTCCTTCATTCGGTTGCAAACGAAGAATCAATTTATTCGCACGTGGGCAATTGCCACCTGAACAACGGAACATCTGATGAGGTGTCTCGCGGAAATGAACCACGATTTCCGTCACTTTAGTCGGCATTTGCTTGCCGGTACGGATGTAAAACGGAACACCGCTCCAACGCCAGTTACTGATACCCAGCTTCATGGCAATGTATGTTTCCGTACGCGAGTCGGGAGCTACCCCTTTCTCTTCACGATATCCTTTTTTAGTACCGGAAGAGGTATATTGCCCGCGCACAATATGCTCATTCAAATCTTCTTCATTCAGCGGTGTCAGAGACTCATATACTTTCACCACCTCATTACGGAAGTTATCCGCATTGAAGATAGCAGGAGGTTCCATAGCAGTAAGAGCTACAAGCTGAATCAAATGATTCTGTACCATATCCCGCAAAGCTCCCGCCGTTTCGTAGAATCCGCCACGTTGCTCGATTCCCAGATTCTCTACAGCGGTAATTTCTACGTAGTCAATATAATTCCTGTTCCAAAGAGGCTCGAAAATACCATTGGCAAAACGGAAAGCCAACACATTTTGCGCTGTCTCTTTACCGAGAAAATGGTCAATACGGTAAATCTGATGTTCTTCGAAAACAGAAGCATAAATTTTATTCAATTCACGTGCCGATTCGAGGTCGTAACCGAAAGGTTTTTCAACGATGATACGCGAATGGGGAGTATTCAGTCCTGCAGCTTTCAGATGCAAGGGAACAACACCGTAAAGTGAAGGCGGAGTGGCAAGGTAGAACAGCAGATTATCCGGATCCACCTCATTGGTCAACTCTACCAGACGTTGGCGGAGCATGGCATATCCTTCTTCCTTTGCCGGATCCATGGGCAAGTAACACAGATGCGAGATGAAAGCCTCCATCAGTGCCGCATCCTGTTCTTCGGATTTCACGAAAGTCCGAAGTTCACCTGATATATACGAGCGATAATCCTCGTCAGAATAAATCGTACGTCCGATACCCAGTATATGAAAATCACCTGTTAACCGCTTTTCACGGAAGAGCGAGTAAAGGGCAGGCATCAACTTACGTTTGGTAAGGTCGCCTGAGGCGCCAAAAATTATCATTGCGAATTTATCCATTGTCGCTTTTTATTTCTTAATTCATAAAATAGTCTTATTACTCCGAAAGACATCCTACTTACACATTATATGTGCCCGATTTCGTGTCACCGCCATGTCCTGTCCAGTTTTCGTGGAAGAACTGTCCGCGCAGTTCGTCTTTACGCTCAAAGGTGTGCGCACCGAAATAATCGCGCTGTGCCTGCACCATATTAGCGGGCAGATCGGCAGAAGTAAGCGAATAGAAGTAATTCAAGGCAGAAGAGAAAGCGGGAACAGGAAGTTCTTCTTTCATGGCTTCGGCTACAAGGCTCTTCCATCCGGAGAGTGACGCCTTCATTTCTTCCCTGAAATAAGGAGCCATCAACAAGTGTTTGGGCTTGTCGGTGGCTTCGAAGGCAGCGGCAATATCGTTCAGGAAAATACTGCGGATGATGCATCCGCCACGCCACATACGGGCGATGGAAGCCAGATCGAGCTGCCAGCCGAATGTATCGGAAGCACGTTGCAGCACGGCAAATCCTTGAGCGTATGAGACGAGTTTGGAAGCATAAAGGGCAGAGAAGATATCCTTCACGAGCTCCACCTTATTATATATAGGTTGTGTATGTTGGCGCGGGAATTGGTGGGAAGCTTGATGGCGTAATTCCTTTTGTGCGGAAAGACTGCGCTCAAACACCGCAGTGGCAATCAGTCCCAACGGCATCCCGAGCTCCATAGCGTTGATAACCGACCATTTGCCGGTTCCTTTCTGTCCGGCCGCATCCAAAATCTTATCAATAAGATAACCTCCGGTCTTGTCTTTATGACGCAAGATGTTGGCTGTTATCTCGATAAGGTAACTGCGGAGTTTGCCCTCATTCCAACGGGAAAAGGCATCTGCCATCTCTTCATTATTCAAGTCGAGCAGGTTTTTCATCACCCAATATGCTTCGGCAATCAACTGCATATCACCATATTCGATACCGTTATGGATCATCTTTACAAAGTGACCGGATCCCGCAGGCCCTACCCACTGACAACAAGGAGTGCCGTCAGACGCTTTCGCCGCAATGCTTTGAAGAATAGGTTTCACTTCCGGCCATGCTTTTTCCGAGCCGCCGGGCATAATAGACGCTCCGTTCAAAGCTCCCTCTTCACCACCGGACACACCGCTGCCGACGAAAAGAAAACCTTTCGACTCGGCCAGTTTGACACGACGGTTGGTATCTTCGTAATTGGAGTTACCTCCATCGATAAGAATATCTCCGGGTGAAAGCAGAGGAAAAAGCTGTTCCATCAGTTCGTCTACCGGACTCCCGGCACGAACCATCATCATTATTTTACGGGGAGTAGCGATTGAATCTACAAAGTCCTTTATATCTGTGAATCCTTCAATGTTTTTGCCCTTCGCACGTCCGTTCATGAAACGATCCACCACTCCTTCTTCAACTCCCGGAACGGTACGGTTATAAACCGATACATTCCATCCTTTACTCTCCATGTTCAAAGCAAGATTCTCGCCCATTACAGCCAAGCCTATAAGTCCGATATCTGTTTTATTCTGATTTGCCATAACTTGTATATTTTGTAATATTGGTTACCATAGTAACAATTAAAACAGACATTTGTTCGCTATATTTAGATTAAAATATTATTTTTGCAATTAACTATATAGAAACAAGGATGAAGAAAATCAAAATCGGTTTATTAGCCCGCATTATTATCGCTATTATTCTAGGCATCGCCATCGGCACTTTTTTCCCGGCTCCTCTTGTCCGGATATTTGTAACATTCAACGGCATTTTCAGTGAATTTCTTAATTTCTCCATTCCGTTGATTATCGTCGGATTGGTCACTGTGGCTATTGCCGACATCGGTAAAGGCGCAGGAAAGATGTTGCTCGTCACCGCTCTTATCTCTTATTTCGCCACCCTGTTCTCGGGGTTCCTCTCTTACTTCACCGGAGTCACGGTATTCCCGTCATTGATTGAACCGGGCGTGCCGCTTGAGGAAGTGAGCGAGGCAAAAGGAATTCTTCCTTATTTCTCCGTTTCCATTCCTCCATTGATGAACGTAATGACAGCTTTGGTTCTCGCTTTCACATTAGGATTGGGATTGGCTTCGCTGAACAGCGATGCTCTGAAAAACGTAGCACGGGATTTTCAGGCAATCATCGTCCGTATGATCAGTGCGGTAATTCTCCCCTTGCTTCCGCTTTATATCTTCGGCATCTTCTTGAATATGACTCATTCGGGACAGGTGTACTCCATTCTGATGGTATTTATCAAGATTATCGGAGTCATTTTCATTTTGCATATCTTCCTGCTGGTCTTTCAGTATTCTATCGCAGCGCTGTTTGTACACAAAAATCCGTTCAAACTATTGGGGAAGATGATGCCTGCCTATTTCACGGCATTGGGCACACAATCATCGGCTGCCACTATTCCCGTGACACTGGAACAGACGAAAAAGAATGGTGTTTCGGCGGATATAGCCGGTTTTGTGATTCCGTTGTGCGCCACAATCCATCTGTCGGGAAGTACACTGAAAATCGTAGCCTGTGCTCTGGCACTGATGATGATGCAGGGAATGCCGTTCGACTTCCCACTCTTTGCCGGTTTTATCTTCATGCTGGGAATCACGATGGTAGCCGCACCGGGAGTTCCGGGCGGAGCCATCATGGCATCTTTGGGAATCTTGCAATCCATGTTGGGTTTCGATGAATCGGCACAGGCATTGATGATTGCTCTTTACATCGCTATGGATAGTTTCGGGACGGCCTGCAATGTGACCGGTGACGGAGCTATCGCACTGATTATCGACAAAATGATGGGAAAAACTGTGCTGAATAACCATGCTGAAAAATAAATAGAATGTGGCTTGCATGGGTCACAAAAAATACCGACATTTGCACCCATATTTTTGATTTATTAAATAATAGCGTATGAAAAAAGCCCTAATATCAGGCATTACCGGGCAGGATGGTTCTTATCTTGCCGAGTTTCTATTGCAAAAAGGTTATGAAGTGCACGGTATTCTCCGTCGTTCTTCTTCGTTCAATACCGGACGTATTGAACATTTGTATTTTGACGAGTGGGTACGCGACATGAAACAGAAAC
>USPQ01000028.1 GCA_900556625.1 uncultured Bacteroides sp.
CCGGGTGAGAGCTTTGCAGCCCGTTACGATATAATTGCCGAACCAGGTACACTTCGGTATTTTGAGCGTTTCGAGGCCCGTGCATCCGTAGAAAGCATCATGGTCTATGGTTGTCACATTATCCAGCGTGAGTGCGGTCAATGAAGTGCATTCCCAGAATGCGTATTCATCAATCCGGGTGACCTGCGAAAGATTCACCGTAGTCAGCGCGGCGCAACGGATAAAGGCATACTCTCCAATTACCTGCACGCCATCGGGCAGCGTCACCTCCTGCAACTTGGTGCAATCCTTAAAGGCGAGTTCGGGCAGAGTTGGCGTTGTACCCCAGCCCGTCACTTCGGTGAGGTCGCATGTCGTGATTTGTGTATTATTGGCAAATGTACCCCACTGACCGCCTATTCCTATCTTGGAAAGTTCGCCCGTCAGCTTGAGGTCGGTGTGGCCTGCTTCGAGGGCTGCCCGGATGGTTATCTGCGCCACGACGTCGGTCATGTTGGTCACGTCGATGTTGCCGGAGGTGGGGGGTGTGAAATTCTTCGGGCGAAGCTTGATTTGAAAACTTGCCGCAGGGTCGAGGTGAAGCTCGAAGTTGCCGTCGTACTTATCACGCTGTCCCATATAGAGGCTGACCGTTGACTCCGGATTCACTTTCAGACGGTCGCAGTCCGCCTGCGTCAGTTGGTAATTGCCAATGCCTTGGGCGACGGGGGTTGTACCGATCATTTTGAGAAGGAGGTGCACATCACCCGTGAGGGCTTTCGGAACGGAGATAAGGGGATAGGAGACGGCCGGGTAAAAATTGCAGTCCAGGCCTATGTAAGCCCCGGCAGCGGTCTTTCCCCCGTTCAGCACGAGGATGGCGCCAAACCAGGCGCTTGCACAGCACGGGCTGCTGCCTGCCGCGTAAGACAATTCGCAGCCGTCACCCAGTTCCAATGCCGCTTTCTCGCCGTTAGCCAGAATCATGTTTCCATCTTGCCCACTCAATGCCACGTCTTTGCCCAGCGTAATCTTGCCGTTGTAAACACCTACTGCGGCGTTCATATCTTGTCGGTCCAGATTAATATTGGTGAGTTCGATATAAACGGCATCGGCGTCGGGGCTGGTATTGCCGAGGAGGTGGTGGTTGTTGGCGGTGCTTTCCCAGGTGATGGTGTGGCCGCCGCCGTCTATCTTGAAGTGGCCGCTGCCGTTTATGGGAGGGGTGTCGTAGTCACCTCCCGCGGGTACCGTGATGTTGCCGCCCAGCGTAATGAGTGTCGGGGCATCGGCCGAGGTGCCGCCCGTCTGCAGGGCGTCGAGCAGGGCTTCGTAGGTGGTGACGACGATACCTTCCGGCACGGGATCCGTTACCGGATCGTCCTTGCTGCACGAAGCAAAGACTACTGTTGCACATAGCACTAACAAAGAAAAAATCTTTTTCATGTTGTTTTATATTTGATTAATATTCATGGGAAAACAAAAAAGCGCAGAGCGGTTTATGCCCTACGCAGCAAAAATATAATGAAAATTTTGGATGATGGGTGCACATTTACGCATATCTGACGTCGAAACGTGCAACACAAGTGTTTTTTGTGGGTTTATTGTATGTTGGAACAAGCTGTATCGCCAAATATACAACAGTTTGGAGGTGTTATCTATTTTTGTACTCGGTAAAAGATCCCCCCGTTATCTCCCGGAAGATTTTACAGAAATGGCTTTTGTGGGCAAAACCCGAAAGCTCGGCAATCCTCTCCATTGTATAATCCGGATGTTTCGCCATTTGCTCTGTGGCGTATTCTACCCGTTTATTGTTCACCCAACGTTTGAAACTCACCCCGTAAGTCGAATTGATGAATACAGATAGTTTCCGTTCCGGGATATGCAGAGCCTCGGCATAGTCGCCCAGCACAACACCCTGCTGGAGATACAATAATAGTTTTGCCTTTTCATCTTCCAGTTCCTTGTCTCCTTCACTCTCCTTTGTCAGCTGCGACTCTTCCTTCTCCTCTATCGCGGGCAAAGCCTCATAGTAAAGTTTGTATTGGTAGTTGATATACCTCACTCCAAAGTCAAAGTAGTACACTGTAATCACCACCGTGATTATTCCGTCGAATAACGGGGCAGGAAATATACTGAACACCAGAACGGCAATACCGATGCAGGCAGCCTCGTAGAACAGTCTCGAAGCCCACCGGAATTCATATTTGTCGGTGTCGGAGAAATAGTTCTCAATCTTGGCTATATAATTCCGTTGCTCACGCCGGAATAAACGGACGTAAATCACGATCTGCGTCAGATAAGTAGCCGCAAATACAGTTCTTAACAAAAGAACCGGATTCGTGATATTCGCTATATACTCATCCACCGAATAGATCCTCACATCAGGAAATAGAAGTATCGTTAATAGATAGAGTCCCACAAAAAACAATGTCGGGCAGAGGTGTCGCAAAATATTTTGCCGGCAAACGTATGGTGAATGAAAAAGTATCAGCACGATAAAAGTAAAAAGCGCCGCCTGCAACTGTGCCGCAACGAGCACAGGCATTGCAAATATCTCGGCAACACTCTCCTGCACCCTGTTGTAAAGGATAAGCGCATTGCACAGAGCCACGATAATCGATGCAATACCCAGGAATCGTTTGGCATTGCGGTAGTGCGGGTTTATCAGCTGTGGGGCTGTTTGAATCAACAGCAGAGCCATCCCCATCGTCAGACAACCGAAGATATTGAAGTAGTATATGATATCCAACATATTATAGTCTGTGTTATCGGTCAAACAACATTCGGACGAGAAATCCACTGTAAGGCTGTTTCATAGACACCTCATCACCGTTTTACCTGTATTCACAGCCAAAGGTACTGTATTTTTTTAGCCATACATTATACTTATACCACATTTTGCACTGATTCAATCCATTCGGGTAGATACTACCTCTTCATTTCTCTGTTCTGTTCCCAATCTCCAACCTTGTACGACAAAGGTTTCCATCGATATTCCGTTAGATTTCACTACTCGCCATCCGGTTCCTTTCGTGGCGGTGCAATGAAATGCATCTGATTACCCCGTCCCTCTCGCTTGATAATGCCTTCGGCTGCAAAAGATTTAAGATCGTCCAATGCAGTATTCTTCAGGCGTCCTGTAAGTTGCGTATAAGTGGCTCTTGTGATGAAGCCATGCTCTCCGATATATTGCAGGACGAGTTTCTTCAGATTGTCTCTGCCCCACTTACGCGAAGTGTTGAAATCGACACACTTTCTACGCTCCAAATCTCCGCGAATACCTACACGCATACTCTTGGAAGCACGGAAATTCACCCCGTTGAAAGCTACGGATTCAGAACGAATATCATTCTTATTTGCGACTAATCGGGAAGCTTTCACTTTGGCTGAAAAGAAGCCGAACTCTCCCAATTCGACGCGGTATCCTTCACCCAGATATTGCAATACATCGTCTTTCAGTTCCATCAGGATACCTTCTATCACTCCTTCCTTAAATCCAGTTCTTTTAGCAACACCACGGATCAATCGTTCTGCCGGAATCGTTCCACTGTAAACAATGTCGGCATACATTGTTTCCGTTTCTCCTTCCTTAGTAGTCAAGGCAGGCTTCTTCTTTAAATTGTAAAAGGCCATAATCTTATTGTTATATTTAAGACTTTTCAGTGCAGAGAATAAAGATTTTCAGTGCAGAGATTTATCATTGTTTATGCACTCGGGTAGTTGTCCGGTTGTAACGGGACAATAGTCACTTTGTAAACAGCCTAATGTCACCTTATAAGGTGATATTTATCACTGCATAAGGTGACCACCTGTCTTTACAAGGGTAAAAAACAGTAAAGATACAAAATTAATTAGCGGAAAGCAAGAGACGGCACAATAAAGCTCAATATATGATTGTAATATGATTGCAAAATAAAATTCATCTGCCAACTACCGGACATCGGTTTCTCTTTATTTATTCACATAGATTTGTTGATTTCTAAATTATTTCAGTACATTTGCCCGACCTACTTCTATTGCAGAAAGGATGAAAATAGACGAAATACAGTGCATAAAAGAACTACGCAACGGCTCCTACCAGGCTTTTACACAGATTTATGAAGCCTATGCCGACCGACTTTACAGCTTTGTTCTTAAACAACTAAAAAATCGTTCCCTGACACAGGATATTGTTCAGGATACCTTTTTACGCCTATGGGACAACCGTAACCAGTTGAATAGCTTCGGCAATCTGCAAGCCTTTATTTTCACTATTGCCAAACATCAGGTAATCGATTATTTCCGCAAACAAGTCAACGAACTGCAATTCGAAGACTTTATGGAGTATTGCGAGAACCAGGCAACTGACGTATCGCCGGAAGATATCTTATTGTACGACGAATTCCTGCAACAACTTCAACAATCGAAGAAAGTTCTGTCACAACGGGAACACGAGATTTATGAATTAAGCAGGGAGAAACATATCCCCATCAAGCAAATAGCCGAACAACTGGATCTCTCCGAACAAACGGTGAAAAACTATCTGACTTCCGCCCTGAAGATTCTTCGCAGCGAAATGATGAAATATAATATTCTCTTTATTTTCTTCCTGTAACAAGAATAACACTTTCAGTAGGAATAATTAAAACTCCACAAAACTCTACAAACACCTACTATTCCTAACTTTTTCTATGCTCTACAACATAAAAAAAGTCTAGTACTCCCTTTATGTATTTACGTATAACCTATAGAAACACCAATAATATGAGTCCACAATTTAAAAAGTTATATTGCCAGTACATCGAAAAAGGAATCACCTCTTTCGATATTGGAAAGTTCAGAAATGAACTCAACAACATACCTGACGAAGAGTTATGGAATACCATGATAGATATGGAAAACGACACAGTAGAGATAAAGATGCCTCCTATGATGAAAAAGCAAATTCGAAAGGAACTACAACAAATCATTTGGAGACGCCGTTGGCTGCAATATATGAAATATGCTGCCATTATCGCTATCATCCTATCATCCTCTTTTGGACTTTATACATGGATGAATAACCCGGAAAGTCAAATGGTTGCTGTAACAGTTAGAGCTGGCAGTAAAGCAGAAATGGCTCTCCCTGATGGTACATTTGTACATCTAAATGCGGCTACAAACCTGGAATATGATGTAAACAACTCCAAGCAACGCCTCGTCAAACTATCAGGAGAAGCCTTTTTCGATGTTGCCAAGAATCCCGATTGCCCATTCAAGGTAATAATCAACGATCTGCAAATTGAAGTAGTAGGAACTTCATTCAATGTAAAGACCTATAAAAAAGACATTGTAGAAACGTCTTTACTTAGCGGACGAATCAGAATATCAGGTGGTTCACTTCCCCATGAATATACGCTTTCACCTGGACAAAAGGCAACCTATTCCGCTATGGACAGAACACTACGAATAAGCAAAGCGGATGCCCATGTTGAAGCCGGATGGAGAGATAATTACCTCATCTTTGAATCCACACCATTAATTGATGTAATAGCCCAGATAGAACGATGGTATGGGGTGGAAATCAGATTGCATCATAAGCAAATCGCACAAGATTTACTATCGGGATCTTTCCGAAACGAAAGTATACAGAATGTCATAAGATCCTTAAGCATACAATACGGATTTAAGTACGAGATACATAAAGATATAATAACTATTTACTAATTTAAAAGAAAGGAGCTTATGGAAAACACATAGTAGTTAAAATCAAAAAAGAACAACCAAAGAATCGCCCAATCCTTTGGTTGTATGGAAGTCGATAAAATTTTATACATCAAAACATTATCAACTATGAATATCACAAAGTTAACATTTTTATTGAGAAGGAAACTGCGGAACAGCCTTATTTTTAGAAACTTTACCATTTTATCCGCTGCTATAATTTTATTCCCTTCGGGAGTGTTTGCCCAAGAAGGAAATGTGTCCATTCATATCAAAAATGGCACGGTAAAAACTTTCATGAAACAAGTAGAACAGCAAACGAGATATACTTTTGTATACCGGAATCATGTTCTTAACGATCAGACTAAAGTGACAATTAGCTGCACAAAGAAACCTATCAGCGAAGCGCTCTCACAGGTATTTACTCCTTTGAATATATCTTATTCATTTACCAACAACACCATCGTATTGGTAAAGCAGGAGACAGAACAAAGAAGTAATGAAAAGAGAGCGATTAAAGGAACCGTACTAGATGAAAGTGGAATTCCTATTATTGGCGCCAATGTCATGCAAGGAAAAGGAACCGGAGTCATTACAGATATTAACGGAAACTTTACCATTGTAGCAGATCCTAACCAACCACTAACAGTATCTTATATTGGATTTGACTCACAACAAGTGAAAGCCGGCAATAAAAACAATCTGAAAATATATTTGAAAGAAAGTAGCATTGCATTAAATGAGATAGTTGTAGTCGGCTATGGCTCCCAGTCCGAAAAACTAGTAACTACTTCTATCAGTAGCCTGAAAGTGGATGATCTGGACCAAGGCAGTGACTACAATGTAGCTAAAATGCTGCAAGGTCGTACTCCTGGTGTAAATGTAGCCTCTGCCAGCGGTACCCCCGGTGAACAACCGAGTGTACGGGTACGCGGTATTGCATCCATCACAGGTAACAGCACCCCATTGTATGTGGTCGATGGAGTTCCCAGTGAATCAATGCCTATGCTAAACCCCAACGACATCGAACGCATGGACGTATTGAAAGATGCTTCAGCTGCTGCCATCTATGGTTCGCGAGCTAACAACGGTGTTGTCATCATCACCACAAAATCGGGGAACACCAACAGTAAAACACGCGTAAATGCCAGTGTACGCCACAGCCTTGGATGGATTGCCAACGATATACCAATGGCAAATGTAGCAGAATATACTCGTACTATGCAAGCAGCCGTAGATAATTGGAATGTGCAGAAGAAGGACACAAAATCATTCTTTATCCCCGACCGGATTACCGAAACAGACTGGCTCGGACTCATTCAACGTGATATAGCACACTCTACTACGGCATCTATCAATCTCTCGGGAGGTAATGAGAAAACTACCTTTTTCACCTCTGTGGGATTTAACGACCAACAAGGTATCATCCGTACCAGCGGATTCCAGCAAACCAACCTACGGGCAAAATTTACTCATCAGCTGAACAAATGGTTTAAACTGAATCTGAATCTCACAGGATCTTACAGCCGTTTCGATAAAGTGGAAGAGTCATCTACCAGTTTGAAAGTGATTCGTACTGCCCGTGAAGAACAACCATGGATTGGAGCTTATCGGGAAGATGGAGGCTATACAGTGATGTCAACAGAATTATGTCGTCATAATCCCGTTATGCTGATTAATGAAGAAGACTGGACTGTACATAAGAAACAAGGAGTAGCTGCCCTTAGTTTTGATATTACTCCTATCAAAGGACTCAAATACACCCCCTCATTCAGCATATACGGTATTCTTGATGAAGAAAAGAAAACAATTTCAGAGAAACATGACGCACGTTCCAAAAATGCAGGATGGGGCGCACTTAGCGAACAGAAAAATGTAAGTTACCGATATGTTATAGACAACGTAATTTCGTATGAAAATAGTTGGGATAAACTAACTTATTCAGCAATGCTTGGTCACTCATACGAAGAGTATAACTATGAAACTTTTGGAGCTTACAGTGATAATTACGCAAACGGTGCTTATCCTTCTTCCAGCTTCGGTCTGATAAATTCCGGTTCTAACATCTACGCAGGTAGTATCGGATATAATGCATATGCACTCGAATCTTATTTCGGACGTGCCGCCCTGAATTGGGATAATCGCTATATCTTAAATGTAACGATGCGTCGTGACGGTTCTTCACGTTTCTCAAAAGATAAACGTTATGGAACATTTCCTTCTGCTTCTTTCGCGTGGCGGATTATCAACGAACCTTTTTTCCCTAAAGGCACGCCACTGAATGACTTAAAGCTACGAGCCAGTTGGGGTAAGACTGGCAGTATGGATGGTATCAGTAACTGGGCAGCTATGTCATTAGTAACTTCGGGAGGAAATTCCTATAATGGTTCATCCGGTTTTAAAATCGGAGCAGATGCTGCGGATCTTATCTGGGAGAAAGCTAATCAGGTGAATGTCGGAATCAACGCAGAGCTATTCAACGGACGACTGGCGCTATCTGTAGACGGATACTATCAAAAGACAAGCGGATTACTTTATAATATCAGTACACTTGCTACAACAGGATATACTACCCGGACAGCCAATATCGGCTCGCTGGAGAACAAAGGATTGGAAGTGATGGTGAGCGGTAAAATATTCGATGGTCCTTTTAAATGGGAGCTTGCTACTAACCTCTCCTATACAAAAAACAAACTATTGTCATTGGATGGAGTACTTGATATGAAAATCAACGGTGGTGGTGCCAATACCGGTAAAGTAATGCATGCTTTAATGGTAGGTAAACCGGTTAGTGCTTTCTATATGTTGCGTCAGGATGGTATTTATCAAACCGACCAGGAAGTACCAAGCAAACTCTACGCAAAAGGAGTACGTGCCGGTGATTGTAAGTACTTTGACTACAACAATGACGGAGACATCACAGACGATGACCGCATGTATGTAGGAAAGGTTACACCTGACATTTATGGTGGTATCACTTCGACTATGAACTGGAAAAACTTCGACTTATCCATTTTCTGCCAATTTGCAGCCGGAGGTAAAATCCTGTCAGCATGGAAAGGCTGCGGGGGAACAGAAGGTACGGAACATCTCGGCTTGGCGTCCAGCAGTATCAAAGGTTACAAAAATGGCACACTGGTCGATTCGGAACAATTCTATAACATATCAAAATATGCCGCCAACCATTACTGGAGGGGAGAAGGAACTAGCAACACTGTTCCACGCCCTACTTTGGCAGGCACGTTCACCGGCGGTTTCGGAAACAATCTTGTTTCTACCCGCTATCTGGAAGATGCTTCTTATTTCAAATTCAAAACCATCACATTGGGATATAGCCTTCCTCATTCTCTGTTGTCAAAAATACATGTAACGGGAGCTCGCATCTTTGTTTCTCTCGACAACTTTTTTACACTGACCAAATATTCCGGATATGATCCGGAATTCTCATACGAAAGTAATCCGACAGGCAACAGCTACGGAGCAGATTTCGGAGAACAAGCCACATTAAAGAGTTTTATCATAGGTGCAAGCATTAACTTCTAAAACTAACGATATGAAAAATATAAAACTATTATTCACTCTGGTTTTAATGACCATAACTGTACTCGGCACGAGCTGTTCTGACTGGCTGGACGACATCAGCCCCCGACATGCAATTCCTCAATCAGCCTTGACGGATGATGATCTCGAAAAGCTATTAAATGGAGTATACGCCACTATGGAAAATTATACATTCACTTTCTGGTGGTTGGATGATATACAAGGGGAAAATTTCAAAGCAGGTCCCGGAGGAGGTCAAATTACAGACCCATGCGAAATGTCTCCCTCGTATACCAATCAGGCAATTAACATTCTCTCCTTTTGGAGAAACTCATTTACAACATTGCATCAGGTCAATTTTCTCGTAGAAACTTATGAAGCTTCCGAAAATAAAGAAAGTGCTCTTATGAAAAAAGTAGGTGGTGTCTCTTACTATTTCCGTGCATTTATTTATTATCGTCTGGCCTCTCATTATGGAAATGTCCCCATCCTGCGTAAACGTTCAAAAGAGGTGGTTCCTATCTCTCCGGAAGCTGAAGTATGGACATTCATCGAAGAAGATTTGGGTAAAGCTATCCGCTTACTGTCAAAAGCAGATTCCAAATGGTACGTATCTTCTGACGCAGCAAATGCACTTGCTGCACGTGTAGCTCTTTTCCAGAACAAGATGACGGATGCTGCAAACTATGCAGAAGCAGTATTAGCTAATTCCAGTTTCTCGCTCGCATCCACCGCTATGGATTTCTCTAAAAATTGGGTTGCAGGAAGTTCAAGTCCGGAAATTATATTTGCCTATGTTAATAATTCAAGAGCATCCAGTCCTCTAAACTTCACATTATACGTTAATGACACGGACGGTTCATGGAATTATGCTCCATCTGATTGGTGTTATAGTAGTCTTTTTGCTGATGATAATACTCTTTCACGCAAAGGAGACGTACGGTTAAAAGCCACATTCACCAGCCAAGATGCCAACCGCGTAATCAAATATCCGAATGGGACTTATCAATTGGCGGAAACGTCAGATTATACCTGCACACCGGTAGTAATCTCCCGTATTTCAGAAATGTATCTGATAAAAGCCGAAGCTCTCGGAAAAACGAACGGAGCCGCCGCATTAGTGGAATATATGAAAAAAAGATATACTACCGCTCCAAGTGAAGCAGCAATCAAAGCTCTATCGGACAAAGAATATCAGACATTGATCTTGGACGAACGCCGTCGTGAATTTTATGCTGAAGGCATGCGCTGGCAGGACATCAAACGTACAAATCGCTTAGAATTGCTAGAAACACTTGATGGTCGTACTTATCTGATGTATTATCCGATTCCTCAAGATGAGATTGACATGGCCGGTACGGTAGCCTACCCACAAAATCCCGGATATGCGGGATATACAGGAAATTAATAACAAAACCTTAAATGATTATTATGTGTATGACAACTATTAAAAATAAAGTACGGATATGCCCGTTCATATATATTGTTTGTCTTTTATTATTTGCCGCATGCAGCAACGAAGACAATGCCGGGAAAGATATTCCTTCCGCAACTTTCTCAATCGCTCCCGAAAGAGGGCAAATAGAAGGTGAAATACAATTCACTAACGCATCTTATGGAGGTAGTGGCAACTTTACTTATGTATGGGATTTCGGGGATGGAACGACTTCTACCGAAGAAAACCCGAAGCACGTGTACAATGAGAAAGGTATATTTGTTGTTAGTTTGACCATAACCGACAGCAGTGGAAGATCGAACCTCTACCGGAAAACAATTGAAATTACCGATAAAGTAGTAGAAAAAGGAGACCTTACATTACTATGGACCTCCTCCACTCATTTAGCCAAGTTAGTTTCCAATTCCGCCGCTCTTTCTCCTGATGAAAAAACGGTTTACATCAATAGTAATGACCACATATTACATAGTTATGATGTAACTTCAGGTATTGAAAAATGGTCATTCGACATGACTGATCCATCTTGGGGAGCGCAGGCAACAGGAGGCTCAAACATGACACCGTCTGTAGATACGGATGGTACAATCTACATTGGCACAGGTGACGGAAGCAATGGTAAACTATTTGCTATCAATCCTGATGGAAATAAGAAATGGATTACTTTCAATGATCCGACTACCGGTTTCTGGAATAAAGGTAACGCCGCCAATGCCAAAATGCGTAGCGTGTCACCAGCATTTGATGATAAATATGTATACTGTGGTAATGGGGGAAGCACCGGTTCAATGATTGCGGTAGACAAAACAACAGGAAACCGTGTTAGCTATTTAACTAACGCAGATGGTACCAGCGGTCCTGCCGGAGGTGTTTATGCAGGTCCTGTTATCTCCAAACAAGGAATGATGTATATCATGTGTACCAACTACGGAATGTTTGGTGTAGCAAAAGCTACTATGGCTAAAGACGACAATACTTTCAGCCCATGGGCATGGAGAGCATTTGACAGTGGTTTGAACAGCGGCTGTCATGCATCAATGGCCATAGACAATGAAGGAAATGTATATGGCATGATTTATACATCTGATCTGACTACTACCATCTATTCCGTTGCCAGTGACGGTAGTGTACGTTGGACTACCCCTATTGAGAATACCGGCAAACAAGATCAGGGAGGAGTCGTTATCGGCACAGATGGCACTGTATATGCCTCATTGAAAAGTCAGGGAGATATGCCTGGCGGAATTGTTGCATTGTCAGCAGGTGGAACTATCAAATGGCAATATGAGATATCAGAAAGTGTCAGCAGTACTCCTGTTATTGATAAGGATGGACATATCTTGTTCGGTACGGAACGTGGTAATTTCTATATCCTTGACGCAAATGGTACTGACGCTATTGCCGTACTTGATGTGGCCGGAGCAATTGCTAACAGCGAAAGTGCTTATGCATCCGAATGGGCTGCAACACAAGGCAAATTCTGGAGTTCACCGGTAGTGGATGCAGACGGGACTATCTATGTGGCCATTACTAACACTCAAGATGAATCGAAAAGTTTATTAGTGGCCCTGTCATCCAAATATGTGAAAGGATTACCAACAACAGGCTGGCCGATGCGTGCAAAAGACGCTCAACACACTGCTACAGTAAAATAATTCAAATCAAACAGGATAGGTTATTTCGATAGCCTATCCTACATTATCTAATAAATAAAATAAAAAGACTATGAAGAAAGTATTTTTTCTTTTGGCAATCATCTTACTTGTATCCGGGCAAGTGATGTGTACCAGTTGCGGCTCTTCCAATGATGAATATGAAAACAAAAATCAGCCGACTCCTCCGGATGATAATGAAGACCCGGAGGACCCAGGTGAAGAACCTGACACTAAAAGTTTAACAACCGACTTAAAGAATCTTTCCAGCAACACAAGTCTGAAAATGTGGACTTGCGCTCATCGTAGCAACACCTATAAGGGAATACGTGACGGAATTCCTGAAAATTCTATTCCCGCTATCCAATATGCAATAGAAGTCGGTGCCGATATGATTGAAATAGACCCTAGAGCTACTTCTGACGGAGTAATCGTAAATATGCACAATACAACCATTAATGCTACAACAAACGGAACTGGTGCTGTAGCCAATATGACTTATCAAACTCTTTATCAATATTTTTTAAAAGGTTCTAAAGGTATCACTGAATACAAAGTGCCTACACTTGAGGAAGTATTGGATGCTGCGAAAGGCAAAATCTATGTTTGTGTCGATGTAAAAGAGAAGGGTCTTTTAGGTAAAATCATTAAAACGGTTGCAGAAAAAGGGATGATCGACCAGGTTTGCTATTATACTGGTTCCAGTACATCATATATTGAAGAAATGAATACTATTAACCCTGGAGCCATTCCTTTTCCATGGGTATCCACTGCGGCAGAAGTAAAAGTCCTCGCCAAATATTACAGTAAAGTACAAATGGTACAATTCGGAATAGACAATGCATCTCTCACTGAACTAATGGGAGCTATTAAAGATGTCAAGTTAGTAAGTTATGCCAATCATTTAGATTGGGATAGCGATCTACTGAATAGTAAATATTCGCACCTTCAAACTTTTATAGATAACAAAATAGAAGTTGTGCAAACTGATTACTCTGATCTTGTCAACTCTTATTTAAAAGAAAAAGGATTAAGATAACTTTATAGGATAGTTTTTCATAGGTACCAAATATAGATCAAAACATTTTATTTAAGAAAAGCACGTATGACAAGGAAAATTATATTTCTATTATCAGTTCTTCTGGTTTCATTATCTGCTGAAGCAGAATCCAGAATTGATAAACTATTGAGGAATCTTCACGACAAGAATTCTCAATATGTATTTGTTATAGCTCACCGTGGCGACTGGAGGAATGCTCCGGAGAACTCCATACAATGTATAGAGAATGCCATCGCTATGGGAGCAGACATGGTGGAACTTGACATTCAGCAAACCAAAGACAACAACTTTATTTGTATGCATGACGCAACGCTAGACCGCACTTCAACAGGAAAAGGCGCCATTAAAAACTATACGACAACAGAACTAAAACAATTTGTGCTGAAAAGTGGAAACGGTATAAAGACCCGCCGATCCATACCCACTTTAGAAGAAGCGTTAATGACATGTAAAGATCGTATTCTGGTCAATATAGATAAAGGCGGAACATATATAAAGGAGATTCTTCCCATCATTCGAAAATGTGGAATGGAAAAACAAGTGATTATAAAAGGAAGGTATCCTGTCGAGAAAGTTCAAGAGGAATATGGAACCAATACCAGTATGCTCTATATGCCTATCATTCATTTATGGAAAGAAGAAGATATAAAAGCGACCGAAAGTTTTATTAAAGACTTTACGCCAATAGCCTATGAACTCTGCTTCAAAGACGAACAGACTTCAAATTTAAAGGTTATTGATAAAATTGTACAATCTGGTAGCCGGGTATGGATGAATACTCTATGGGATAGTCTATGCGGTGGACATGATGACGAAAACGCCCTATTAGAAGGTAAAGATAAGCATTGGGGATGGATACTGGAACATAAGGCAACTATGATACAAACTGATCGTCCCCAAGAATTAATCAAATACTTAGAAGATAAAGGTTTAAGGAAACTATAAAATACCAACAGCAACTTAACACATTTGCAAAAGAAAAAGGCCAATTCACCCCCATGAATTGACCTTTATTTTTTCTATCTGTCTCTGTTATAATCTTTCATTCCTGTTATTCAGCCTTGAATTTGATCTTCAGAATCTTACTGATAGCCGGTTTATATTTCTTCAACATTCGGTCGAATCCCAAGTCATTCGGATGGGTCCCATCTACAGTCCCCTCATGGTCTGTTCCCAAGAATTGATCTTCTTTTATGAAATACAGGTTCTTGACATTCTTCTTTCGCAATACTTCTACCTGTTCAGCGATGGCCTCGTTCTGTCGTTTTACATTCTCACGAGCTTTCCGGTTGAAATTACCTGTTTCACGTATCAATGTCTGTATCACAATAATAGGCGTATCCGGATGCTTCTGGTGCAACGTCATTACAAAATCAACAGTCCGGTCGGTTATCTCTTTGGGAGAAGGATTAGGAATACAATCGAGAATGAAAGCATCCGCATCAATATCCGCCAACATCTCGGCAACTTCTTTCTCCATCTTGCCGTTTCCGCTCAATCCTAAATTGATAAAATTATATCCGCTGCTACGGGACAAACGAGCCGGATAAGCCATCCCGGGACGACTGGCAGATGCTCCCTGCAAAATACTGGACCCGTATACCACTATCTTTTCTTTGAACGGATTTTCTCCTTTACGTATGTGTGCATCAGAAGAAACACCTATTTCCAGACTTTTCAGTTCATCATATAAAGGCAGATATAACAAACATTCTTTCTCTTCCGTACCCATATTATCAACAAGCACTTTTTCCGTAGTCACACCACCCGGTATCCCTACTCCGGCAAATTGCCATTTTCCATCCCGTTTGATATATAAATCCAGACCTTTCTGAGCAACTCTGGTCAGATTGGGTAACTGGTAATTATCAGGAACCATCCATTTGGCTTTTATGACGGGGCTATTCGTTGTAAAAGAGATAGCCAGACCGGCAGAGTTTGTGAATAGTTTCTTCACTGTGGGAGGCATTGTACGATACTTGGCTGTATCTACCCGATGGAAGTATTCGCCTTCGGTAGTTGCTTTGCCTACCAGTAAAAGCTCTTGAGCCGGCACATAGGTAATGTTATCCTTTTGTTGTCCGGAGGCTGTGAAGGGAAGCACCATCAGCCCCAAGCAAACCCAGACATTTCGTATTAAGTTTTTCATAATCAATTTTATATTAAATTTCTTTCGCTACCATCCAGCGCTCTACATTTCGTTTCTCTGCGCTAAACTCTACACCAACTTTTATCACTTGTTGATCCTCTGCCGTATAAGGAAAAGCATAACCTTTTTCTTCAATCTGCTCCATGGCCTGCTCAACAGTCCCATTCAGCTTGAATTCGAAAATATAGATGAACTTCGGGGTTCGTACAACCGCATCTGCACGTCCCCGTGAGCTATGTACTTCTGCCTGCGTGAATTGTCCCATCAGCTTGAATATTAAATATATGATGACTTGATAATGACGTTCAGTCTGGTCATTCAACTCGTAAGGAAAATCTGCAAAGAAAGCTTCAAAGCGGTGCATGAAAGCGTCAACATTGCCACTTTCCAATTCATGGATGAACTTACCGATATAAAAACTCCGTTCCTCATCTGTAACCGCCGTATAGAATGGTAGTAGAAAGTTAAGAAAACCATAACGCACTTCGTCGTTAGGAAAACCAAGACGATACATTTTAAAACGCTTATCATAGTCTTTAATGGTTAAATAACCACTTTGATAAATCAACGGAATAGGATTTTTCCTATCAGCACGATATTCAGTGAAAGCGGAAGCAGCTGTCTCTATACCATCCATCAGCAAGCGAAGATCATAATCGCTCTCTTTCAATAACTCCACAAGGAAAGTAGGAGTTCCGGTCTGAAACCAGTAATTACCGAACTCTTTACTGAAAAATGCATTCAGAACACTGAATGGATTGAACACTCCTTCTCCATTAGGATGAAAATGATAACCGTCATACTGCCGGGTCATTGTTTCCACAACTTCTTTCGTATTGATGTCATTTGCTTGCGATAAAGCTGCAATCTCCGGTTCAAAATTAGCAAGAAGTTCTTCGCGGGTGATTCCACAAAGAGTAGAGAAGTCATAATTCAGACTGATGTCATTCAATTGGTTCAGATCACTAAACACACTTACTTGCGAGAATTTGGTGACACCTGTCAGAAAAGCAAAACGAAGATAGCGGTCTGCACTCTTCAACACACCGTAGAAAGCTTTCAAAGTAGAACGGTAAGAATCGAGAAGCGGTTCATTCTGAATAGCCTGTAGTAAGGGCTTATCATACTCATCCACCAGGACTACAACACCCCTGCCTGCTTGTTCGGAGGCACGACGAATGACACCCAAGAAGCGGGAAGACAAAGTGGTTTCATCTTCTCCCCTGCCATATATAGCTTCCCATTGAGTTAACTGGTTACTTAAAATAGCATCCAATCTGTCCGGTGAATCATATTTCTCGGCATTCAAATCCAGATGCAGTACGGGATATTCTTCCCACTTCTTTTCTAATTGTTCCACGACAAGTCCCGTGAAAAGGTCACGCCGTCCCTTGAAATAGGCTTCAAACGTAGAAATTAACAAACTCTTTCCGAATCGGCGCGGACGGCTTAAAAAAAAAGGTTTACCGATGTTTGCTATAGTCCACATCAATGCGGTCTTATCTACATACAAGTATCCGTCATTGCGGATATCTTCGAAAGTCTGAATCCCGATAGGGAGTTTTCTGCCCGTCACCAACATACAATTTCTACTATTAGATTGTTATCACATACGTATCTGCTACAAAAATACGAATTCTGGCAATGAAAGCAAATCTGTCAATCAATTATTTATAAATCAATGTGGATAAATATTCCTCTGCAAACATCTCATTGGCAACTTCCAACAACATCTCTGCTGTTAGCTCTTCTATACGCTTAAAAACAAGCTCGGATGATTCATGCTTATGATAATGAAGGAATGTTTTCGCCATCCCTAACGCATTATTCTCAAAGTTATCGGACGCTACTCCGATTTGCCCGATCAACTGCTTTTTCGCTGCCGCCAACTGGGAGGTAGTCATCTTTGTATCACGCATCCGCTTCAATTCCTTATAGGTCAATTTCAGGCAAGTATCCATGTCATCCACATCCGTCCCGAAATAAATACAGAAAGCTCCCGTATCCGTATAGGAAGTCAGATTGGATTCGACATTATAGACCAATCCTCTGCGTTCGCGAAGGGACACATTCAGTTTACTATTCATTCCGGGACCTCCAAGGACATTATTCAGCAGATAGAGTGCAGTACGTTTGTCATCATACGCATTATAGCCACGGCTACCGATCATAACATGCGCCTGATGTGTATCTCTGGCCACTGTCAAATGTTCCGGCACATACAGAGGCGGAGGTGTACGGCGATTCTCTACCTTCACATCAGGAATATCCAACAGGTATTTTTCTACCAGACGGATGATTCTCTTGAACTCGTATTGCCCCTGAACAAAAAACACCATATTTCCCGGTTGGTAAAAACGGCGGGTAAACGATAGAACATCTTCCGTGCGAAAACTCCGCAGAAGTTCCGGCTTACCAAGAATGTTTCTTCCCAGTGGATGATTGCGGAAGATCATGTCTTCAAAATCGTCAAATATCAGTTCCGACGGAGTATCTTCATACGACTGGATTTCATCGATAATGACCTCCGTTTCTTTTTCTATCTCATGCTGCGGAAAGGTTGAATGAAATACAATATCCCCCAACAACTCAAGCGCACGTTCCAGATGTTCTTTCAGGAAAGCGGCATAGACGACAGTTTCTTCCTTATTTGTATAAGCATTCAGGTCACCACCTACATTCTCCATCCGGTTGAGGATATGCCAGGCTTTCCGCTTCTCCGTTCCCTTAAAAATCAGATGTTCTACAAAATGGGCCATTCCCTGCTCATTCTCCGCCTCATCACGGGTTCCGGCATCAATCGCAAAACCACAATAAGCTACTTTTGAGAGGGTTGGTTCATGGATAATACGCAGGCCATTTGGCAATGTATATTCGTTACCTTGCATCGTTTTATACTTCCTTATTGAATTAATGCCACAAAAATACAATAAAACTTATTGCTGTTTATAGAAAATTGCAGATATTTGTGGACTATAACAGCAACAACGTATATGGAAAAGATAGGAATATTCTGTTCCGCCTCCGATAACATTGACAAAATGTACTTCGAAAGCGCCAGCCAAATAGGCAAATGGATGGGGCAGACAGGCAAAACCTTGATATATGGAGGAGCCAGCCTCGGATTAATGGAATGCATAGCTCGTGCCGTGAAAGAAAATGGTGGTAAGGTTATTGGAGTAGTTCCTGCCAAACTGGAAGAGAATGGCAAGGTAAGCACTCTGTTAGATGAAGAAATTCATACCCGTAACTTGAGTGACCGCAAAGATATCATAACGGAGAAGTCGGAGGTATTGGTTGCACTCCCCGGAGGCGTCGGTACTCTTGATGAGATTTTCCACGTAATAGCCGCTGCCTCTATCGGATATCACCAAAAGAAGGTCATTTTCTACAATGAACATGGTTTTTACGACGAGCTATTAAAAGCGCTCCACACCCTGGAGGACAAAGGTTTTGCACGACAGCCTTTCTCAACCTATTACGAAGTAGCAAACACATTAAATGAATTAAAAGAAAAAATAAACTGATCCTATATGATAGACTCCATCAAACAACTTTTGCAACAGGAAGCACAAGCTGTGCTCAACATCCCCGTAACAGACGCTTATGAAAAAGCGGTGAAACTGATTGTAGAACAAATACATCAGAAAAAGGGAAAACTGGTAACTTCCGGTATGGGAAAAGCCGGGCAGATTGCTATGAACATTGCTACTACTTTCTGTTCCACCGGTATTCCATCCGTCTTTCTGCATCCCAGCGAGGCGCAACACGGAGATTTGGGTATCTTACAAAAAAACGATCTACTCCTGCTGATCTCTAACTCTGGCAAGACACGTGAGATTGTGGAATTAACCCGCTTAGCCCATAATCTGGACCCGGATCTGAAGTTTATCGTTATCACCGGAAATCCGGATAGTCCGCTGGCAAAAGAATCGGATGTCTGCCTAAGTACCGGTAAGCCTGCAGAAGTCTGTGTATTAGGAATGACTCCTACTACATCCACTACTGCCATGACAGTGATTGGAGATATATTGGTAGTACAAACCATGAAGGAAACAGGATTTACTATCGCTGAATATTCAAAACGTCACCACGGCGGTTATCTGGGAGAAAAATCAAGATCACTATGCGAAAAGTAATCGGTATCGGAGAGACCATCCTCGATATCATCTTTCGAGGTGACCAGCCTTCTGCCGCCGTACCGGGAGGTTCTGTATTCAACGGTATTGTCTCATTGGGACGAATGGGAATAAACGTCGGCTTCATCAGTGAAACCGGGAATGACCGTGTAGGCAATATTATCCTGCAGTTCATGCGTGAGAATCATATCCCAACCGATCATGTAAATGTATTCCCGGATGGAAAATCACCCGTATCTTTAGCTTTCCTGAACGAGCAGAGTGATGCTGAATATATCTTCTACAAAGACTACCCGAAGCAACGTCTGGATGTTCTGTTTCCGAAACTAGAGGAAGACGACATTGTCATGGTGGGTTCTTATTACGCACTGAATCCGGTTCTGAGGGAGAAGATTCTCGAATTACTAGATCAGGCACGTGAAAAGAAAGCCATCATCTATTATGACCCGAATTTCCGTTCTTCACACAAGAATGAAGCCATGAAACTGGCTCCGACCATTATTGAAAATCTGGAATATGCGGATATTGTACGCGGTTCTTTAGAGGATTTTCTATATATGTATAACATGCAGGATATAGACAAGATTTACAAGGATAAAATCAAATTCTACTGTCCCCGGTTCATCTGTACTGCAGGTGCGGAAAAGGTAGCGTTACGCACTAATCTGGTCAATAAAGATTATCCGATAGAACCATTACAAGCAGTCAGTACTATTGGAGCTGGTGATAACTTCAATGCAGGGCTGATCTACGGATTACTCAAATACGATGTCCGATACCGCGATCTAAATAACTTGAATGAAGAGATCTGGGATAAAATAATCCAATGCGGAAAAGACTTCGCAGCTGAAGTTTGCCGAAGTTTCAGTAATTCGGTATCGGTGGAGTTTGCACAAAAATACAAATAACAATTATTTCCTAATTTTATATAGGCATTTCTGAAAAAGATTCCATATCAAACCGATATTTACTTTTACGGTTCGGTATGGAATTATAAATCTCAAACATGAGAATTAAATCACAAGCTAGTATTTATCAAATATTATATTTACCTTTATCCCAAATTCAACTTTAGCGATAAAATCTAATATAATCATGAGAAAGTTCATTTTACCTGTATTACTCTGCTTTATTTTTATCAATCCGGCTACAGCTAACGATGAAATCAAGTCATTACTAAAAACATTAGATAAAGCCCTAAAGTATAAATTAGATTATGCAGAACAAAAGCAAGAGCAAATAGATAGTCTTAAAATAGAACTGAAGTTACATCATAAAATACGTAAAAAAGTACAAATAGCCGAATTATTATGTTTCGCCTATTCTTCCTTTCAAAAAGATTCCGCTTTAACCTATGCTATTCATATGAATGAGTTAGCTCAAGAAAGTGGAGATAGAAAGCTTATCATAGAAGCCAAGCTAGACTATGCACGTATTCTATCTTCCATGGGATTTTTCAAAGAGGCATTGTCCATCGTCAATCCCATACAACATGAATTATTATCTCCCAAACTTAAAGTGGAATACTTCCTCGGGCAAGCCACTATCTACAATCACCAGAAGAATTTTGCTTCCAGTGAAATAGAATCACGCAAGAATGATTTGATAGAACAAACTTATCGCGACTCCTTACTCCAATGCGCAGAAGTCCCTTCCAATATACGAGCTTTCACAATTGCTCCTATCCTGCTACACAAAAAGAAATATAATGATGCCATCCATATGCTTGACAGTGCTTATTTAAGCTATCCCCAATATTCGCGGAATGCCGGTATATTAGCTTATTCATTAGCCTCCGCTTATCAAGGCAAAGGTGACTCTAAGAATGCGGTCAGGTATTTTACCATATCCGCCATATCTGATGTAATAAACGGAACTAGAGAAAACCGTTCTTTGCGAATATTGGCAAAACTTATTTTTGAAAGTGGAGATATAGATCGGGCATACGCATACATGAAAAATGCAATGGAAGATGCGATTTTATGTAATGCAAGAATTAATACTATCGAAGCCTCGGATATGTATCTCTTCATTGACAAAGCTTTTCAAGAGAAAGAAAAACGCAAATTTGTTATTATCAGTAGCCTACTCAGTTCGCTGTGCCTTGTTTGTATCCTATTATTTATACTTTTCACCCAACTAAAGAAGCAAAAGAAAAAAGTGGAACAAGCCAATAAAAGCCTGTCATATCATTTGGATGAAATACAAAACATAAACTCTGCACTGGCTGATAGCAGTAAAATTAAGGAAGAATATGTGGGATTATATATGGAGCAATACACCAACTATATCACTCAGATAGATAGTTTCAAAAAAAGAGCCCTTAAAATAGCAAAGAGTGAAGATATCAATAAAGTGGTTTCTTTCCTCAAGTCTTCGCTAAATACAGAAGGAGACTTGGCAGAGTTTTATAATAATTTCGACAAAGCAATCCTCAACTTATTCCCAAACTTCGTAGCAGACTTCAATGCGCTCTTATCACCCGAAAATGCCATAATACCCGGTACAGGCAAACTGCTGACTCCTGAACTGAGAATCTTTGCACTAATTCGGTTAGGAATCACGGACAGTGTAAAAATAGCCCATTTCTTGCAATATTCGCTGTCTACCATTTACAATTACCGCTCGAAAATGAGAAGCAAAGCTATTGGCGACCGTAACTCTTTCGAAGAAAGAGTGGGACGTATCGGGCAATAAAAGCTACTCTCACCATAACAAAAAACACCCACTGTAATAAGCTGTTTTCTCTCATTGCAGTGGGAATAATATTTTCTCATATTGGTGCTAAAAAAGCCCTTTGCACACATCTGTCTACATCAAGGATTGACTTTGACAACTTGTTCCCATTTCAATTTCGTCGGATAGCCCCAATCCGGTTTAGTAGGATCACAGAAATCGCCAACAGACGCCATTCGAGCATAAAGTAATTTAGTAAGTTCTTCACGTTTTTTACTATACTTCGAATTATCATAAAGATTATTCATTTCCATTGGATCCGCCTTAAGGTCAAAAAGCTGCGGATGACGCTGACCGTCTACATTGTAAAGTATAAGTTTGAAACCATCCTTCTTGATGGCTCGTTGGAGGTTAATATATGTCAGCAATATGTCCTTGCGCTTTTTCACTTTCGGGTTCTGTATGGTTTGCGCTAATGAAATACCCTTAACAGTAGCCGGCGCCTTTATCTTCGAAAGATCGCAGAGAGTGGGGTAAAGGTCATAAAGATAACAGTAGGCATCGCTCATAACATTTTGCGGGATATTAGGTCCGCATATCACCAAAGGCACTCTCACCGCCGCTTCATATAAGTTCTGTTTCCCCAACAGTCCGTGTTCTCCGACACAAAGGCCGTTGTCCGCAGCAAATACGATGATGGTGTTATCGGCTTTGCCGCTTTTTTCAAGCATATCAAGGATACGTCCTATCTGAACATCTACCTCGTTCACCATACTATAATAGCGGGCCCTTTCAGCAAGCACCTGTTCCGGTACACGCGGAGTAGGCAACAGTTTTTCATCACGTTCATTAAGGTCGCCATTATCAAACGGATGCTGTGTGACAAAATTCTTTGGCATCGTAATTTCCTTGCTGCCGTATTTGCGTCCGTAATCGGGTAATACGTTACGCGGATCATGCGGCGAAGTAAATGCGACATACATCAGAAACGGGTTATCATTCGATGCATTTGTTTCAATGAACTTGATGGCGGCATCGGCATACAACTCAGATGAGAAAGTATTGAGTGATGCATTTACCCATTGACCATTTTTGTATTTCCCTGTCGGGTCATACTCATGCAGATAAGGGCATCGGTGTCCCTTTTCTTCCTTTTCATTTCCATAGGGATGCATTCCCCCGAAAAAAATATTTGCACCCGTAGAGAACGAACGGTTGAATGCAGCTTTGTCACTATGCCATTTGCCGGTTCCGAAGGTTGTATAGCCGTTCTCGCGGAACAGTTCGGGAAATGTTTTCTCATTCTTGGGGATGATTTGTCCGTTGCGGTGTACATCCATCAGACCGCGCCCGGTAAGGAGCATCGCACGACTGGGCTGCGAGATGGCGCCATTGAGCCCGCCCATTACGTGAGTTTGGGTGAATGACATACCCTGATTGACAAGCCTATCCATATTCGGAGTCTGAATTTCGTTATTACCCCAGGCATGGATAGTGCTGAATGTCTGGTCATCCGTTAGTAATACAAGTACATTAGGACGTTTCGGGCTATTTTCTTTATTGACTTTTTCTGGATTTGCCCCGAATACAGAAGAGCCTCCAAAAGGGACATTTAATATGGCTGGAAGGCATAGGAACAGAGTCTTGTTTTTCATTTTTAAATTCATCATACTAGTTTTATTTTATAATTTAAGTTTCTATTTAGACGGTGCCTGGCAAGGGACTGCCCCCCAAGCACGATAATGCCTGGTCATTGCATTGTTCAATTTCCGAAACCTATCCCCTTGCAAAGGTAACGGAGTAGTTTCCAAAGAGTCCTCTTCCAAATTGAACATCTGCGCCTCTTCAAAGGGAAGATTCTGTAATAGTTTGTACTCATTATACCTCACAGCACTCTGTGACTTGCCACCAAACTGCGCACCACCTTCATTTCGGAGCCAAAAGACAAAGCGGTCTTCTGTGTTCTGGGTCTTTCCCTTAATGGCATCCAGTACGGAAATACCGTCTATCTCATGCTTGACCGGTACATTTACAAAGTCGCATATAGTAGGCATAAGGTCCATCATCACCACGAAGTGATTGTCATGTCGGCCACCTTCGAAAACTCCCGGCATATTCAATGCGCAAGCGACATGAATACCACCCTCAAACATATCGCCTTTGGCACCCCGGGTAGGACCATTATTCGCCATACTTCCCCGGTCTCCTCCATTATCAGAAGCAAATATCACCAACGTATTATTCAATTGACCACTTTCCTCAAGAGATTGTATCACCTTACCTATATTATAATCCAAATGTTCAATCAGGGCTATCAGCCTTGCACGCTTAACCGGCAGAGACTTGTCTCTCTCTTGCACCTTGTTCACCCATTCTACCGGAGGTTGCAAAGGAGAATGGGGAGCATTGTAGGCAAGATAAAGAAAAAAGGGCTTCTTCTCTTTTGCTTCTTTCTTGATATAATCCACACTCCATGAAGTAAACAATTCGGTAGCATGACCTTTAGGATCGATTTCCTTATCATTCAGGTACATATAATTCCCTCCCTGTCGCCGATGCGTGTAATAGTCATCCATCATATCCGCAAGAAAGCCATGAAAATGTTCAAATCCTCTTTCATTAGGAAGGTTCGGACTTTCCCAACCCAAATGCCATTTACCAATCAACGCGGTTCTATAACCACCATTCTTGAGCACCTCAGGCATAGTGACGGCAGACGGATCAAAATAGCCCCAATTTTGGTCAACGGAGGGACGTATGACTCCGGGCACTCCTACCATAGCCGGGAAACGCCCGGTCAACAGTGCGGCACGCGAAGGAGAAGATACCGATGAATTGGCATAAAAATTATCCAAACGTACTCCCGTTTCAAAGATGCGATCAATATTGGGAGTACTCAAATCTTTGGCATATTGGCAGGACAAATCGCCCAATCCAAGATCATCTACAAGAATCAGCAAGACATTAGGAGTCGCTTTATCAACCGTATTCGAGGCCAAAGCCGCACCGGAAGTCATAGCAGCTCCCAATGCCAACAAGGCTGTTTTTTCTATCTTCATAGTTACTATGTATGTTAACGTGTTATTTTTTATTCGTGCGCTGTACTTTTCGGGCAAACTGATCAGGAACTTCCGAATAGACGGACTCAGCCCAGCGGGTAATCTCTTTGTCCAGTCTTTCAACCAATTCAGGTTCCTGCTTGCTCAAATTGTTTTTCTCATATGGGTCATTGTTCAAATCAAACAAATGCAGCGTAATGTCCCCCTTTTGATTGTAACGAACCAGTTTCCATTTACCGTCTCTCACTGATATAGTCTTATTACCATTACCCCAAAATAAAAGCCTTGTAGCAAGATTTTCTCCTTTGAACAAAGGCACCAGAGAGGTTCCATCCAGTTTCTTCTTTGAATCGTTATAATGAATGTCAGCCATATCCAACATAGTTGGAAAAAGGTCGAAACTCATCACTGTTTGTTCGCATGTTGTGCCCTCTTTAATAGTACCGGGCATATAACAAATGCCAGGAACACGATGACCACCTTCCCATGGACTTCCTTTAGCACCTTTATATCCTCCGGCAGAACCTCCATTATTTATTACCGGACCATTGTCGGAGAAAAAGACAACGAAAGTATTCTCATCCAGTTTATATTTCTTCAGTGTCTCCAGAATCCGCCCTACACTCCAGTCTAATTCCTCTACCATATCTTTATAGATTTCTTTATTCGATCTATCAGAGTTTTTATCCCCTTCCGGAGTGGCCTCTGTACGAATCGCTTTCTCATGAGGACCCTGCATGGGAGAATGAGGAGCCGCATGTCCTATATATAGACAAAACGGCTTATCTTTATTTTCCTTTATATAATCTTCAGAGAGCGTTGTTAATAGGGTTGTTGTGTATCCCGGCATATCTTTCACTTCCAGTCCATCCCACCAATCCATATCACCATAACGGTTGCGGTGGCTCTGATAGTCGACATTTCCGGACTTAAAACCTACAAACTTCTGAAAGCCGAAATTCATCGGATGATGTTTCTGTAAATATCCTAAATGCCATTTGCCAATCAAAGCTGTCCGGTATCCATTGTCTCCCATGACTTTTGCAAAGGTTATTTCTTCCGACGGAAGTCCCACCTCCTTATCTTTATCATTCCGGGGTACTAAAAGAACTCTCTCCAAACCAGCTCTCTGTTGATAACGTCCGGTTAATAGCCCGCAACGCGTCGGACTACTAACTGAACCGTTCGAGTGGAAGTCTGTGAACATCATCCCCTTCCGGGCCATTTGATCAATATTAGGGGTCTTTATATACTCATTGCCATATATGCCCACATCACCATATCCCATATCATCTGCAACGATAATAACAAAGTTAGGTTGTTTCTGAGCCATCATTTCAACAGGAGAAAATGCTGCTAAAGCACAAGTAACGGCTACAAAATGTCTTGAGTGATTCTTCATATTTTATGCGATTTTAGTTGTTGAAAGGGAAAACAAATACTTTTATATTTATGCAAATATACGAAATGCTAATACCATTGAGTCACATCTGGTTCCATTTTAAGATAAAAGTAAGTCCACCAACAGATAAAGTTCTATAAATCAAATGAATACATTAAAAACAAAGACAATTTATGTAGTTATGGTAAAAATGAATATAAAATCCGATATCTCCATATTCAACACCTTCCTCAACTATAAACAGTTCACACACCTATTACATTTTCCCCATCACTCACTACACATAAACAACTACTATTCAATACATTATATATTATACTGTTTTACAAATTCTCTTTGGCGGCTTTACATCCTATAAAAAATTAGTATATTGATTGTATTTTTGTGGCATAACTAAATTTATTACTATATGAGAAATATTATTTCTATCCGCATTCTTTTCCTAATTATTGTATTCTCCATATTTGCAGTTTCTTCATATACAGATGGAAATACATACGCCCAGAATGCCCGAACATTTGCAACAGGAACTGTTGTTGACGAGCAAGGACAGCCTATACCCGGCGTGAATGTCCTTTGCCAAAATTCCAATTATGGGACCACCACTACTATTGATGGCACTTTCAAAATTCAAACGAAAGGTAAAAATCCAATTCTTGAATTTTCGTTCATCGGATTTCAAAAACAAGAGATCACAATCAAAGATCCAAAGAAACTTATTAAGGTAGTCATGATTGAAGACGGCTATATGTTGGATGAAACCGTAGTTATTGGCTATGGAACGCAGACCAAAAGAACAATAACGTCTGCCATGACCTCCATCAAATCCGAAGAATTATCTGGATATGTAGGTTCTTCCATCGAACAGACCATCTCGGGTTTAGTGCCAGGAGTTCGTATACAGACTTCCGATGCAACTCCCGGTGGTGATATTAATGTAGAAGTTCGTGGTATCGGTACCGTTACTGCTGGCTCGGAACCTTTATACATTGTCGACGGAATACCGATGGAAGGCGGCCTGTCAGCAGTCAATCCTGATGATGTATCCAACATTCAGATTCTGAAAGATGCCGCTTCAACCGCTGTATATGGCTCGCGCGGTGCCAATGGTGTAATACTTATTACCACAAAGCGCGGTGAAAGTGCAAAACCAACAATAACCATTAATGCCGCAACCACCATAGCCCAAATACAACATAAGTTTGAATTGATGAACACAGCCCAATTGCTGGAATATTATAAAGATAAGAATCTGAATGAAAGATTCCGTTACACAACAAATCAAAATCAAGACTATTTTCCTTTCGACGAGAATCTCAATACAGACTGGCAAGATGCCATCTTCCAAAATGCCATTCAACAGAAATACAACTTATCTATTGCAGGAGGAAGTAAAAATATGCGTTACCGAATTTCCGGCGAATACTTCGACCAGGAAGGTATTCTGATATGTACTGGAATGAAAAGATTCGCTTTCCGTTCCAACTTCGACATCGAATTAAATAAATGGGCCAAAGTAACTGTGAACTTTGCTCCTACGTTTATCAATCAGAGAAGGACCAGAGAAGGCGGAGAAGGCTCGAACAGTGTAATCCGAACCGCAATTTCCATGTATCCCTTTTTCCCGGTCAAACTCCCGAATGGAGAATATTTTTCCACATTAGAGTACAACCTGGCACCGACTAAGGCAACCGATTCAAGAGATCCCGAAACCGGTGCATTCCCCACTCTTACCGATTCGCCATTAGCTGACAACCAAGACAACCCAGTCAGAATCGCTCATGAGTACAAAAACGAAACGAGTCAGAATCGCATTGTTGGCGGTCTTAACTTCGAATTAAAGTTGGCCAAGGGATTAACGTTCAAACCATCATTGGCTATCGATATCATGTCATCCGAAAACTCAATATGGTATCCGGCTTCCATTGGCAAAAACCGTACTGACTCTGAGGCTTCCACCACAATGACCCGCAAGCTCATGTGGATTAACGAAAACATACTGACCTATCAGAAAGAGTTCGGAGACCATAACATCAGTGCCGTAGGAGGTATGACTATACAAAGCAACCAACTCAACAAGCTCTACACATCCGCCTATCATTTTGCGACAGAATCTCTACCTTCCATCAACGGAGGTGTAGTCAACGGAGGATATTATAATAAAACCGAAGACCGTATGCTATCCTACATAGCCCGACTGACCTACGACTACAAAAGAAAATATATGGTTCAAGGAGTATTCCGTGCAGATGGCTCAAGCCGCTTCGGAAAGAACAACAAATATGGTTATTTCCCCTCCATTTCTGCAGGATGGGCTATGACAGAAGAAAAGTTCATGAAACCACTCAGGAAAGTACTTAGTGAACTCAAATTGCGAGGTAGCTTCGGCTTGTCCGGCAACAATGCTATCGGAGACTACAACTATGAGACCAAAATGTCACAGCAATCGT
>USPQ01000029.1 GCA_900556625.1 uncultured Bacteroides sp.
CCCACGACCCCCTGCTCCCAAAGCAGGTGCGCTAACCGGACTGCGCTACACCCCGCTACTTTTTGAAGGGTTGTTCTTTTCAAAAGCGGTGCAAAGATAGGGAGTATTTTTTAATTAACAATAGGCAAACGAATGTTTTTTATTGATTAATTCTCAATTCATTGAATATCATACTCTTGTACCTGTACTTTTTTTCTTGTTAGAAATCAGAGATATTATAGAGTGATATAATTTGGTGTAACAATGAACTATCTTTTATCATTTTCTGTTCTTAAGATAAGAAATAAAAATAAGGAGATATATGAAGACTAAAAATCAAAAGAAGGTAGATGAGAAAGAAATGCCTTTGTTGGAACAGAAGGGATATGAGAGAATGCTGAATGAGATTGTTCCTGTACAGCAGACAGAAACTTATAGGAATCCGACTCAAAGGGTGGTAAAAGAGGCTGTCAGGGAATTAAATCCTGATACGAACAGCTTGGGAAGCAGAGGATGAGTTCATCCTCTGCTTTTTATTTATGATTTCGAGTGCTGATTATAAGAGGTCTAAAGCCTTGAATGCTTTTACTAATTTCTCTACAGCACGGTCAATCTGTTCTTTTGTATGGGTAGCCATCAAAGCCACACGTACCAATGTGTCTTGTGGAGCACATGCGGGCGGAATAACCGGATTGATAAATACACCTTCGTCGAAAGCCAGTTTGGTTACCATGAATGTCTTTTCCGTATCGCGTACGTAAAGAGGGATGATAGGTGACTCTGTTGCGCCAATCTCAAAACCGGCTTCACGGAAACGTTTCAAAGCATAATTGGTAGCTTCCCACAAGGCTTCGAGTCTTTCCGGTTCATTCTGGATGATGTGGAGAGCCTCCAAAGCGGACGCGGTAGCGGCCGGAGTGTTGGATGCACTGAATATATATGTACGTGCGTTATGGCGTAACCAATTAATAATAGAAGAGTCAGCAGCGATGAATCCACCGATAGAAGCCAATGATTTACTGAAAGTACCCATGATTAGGTCAACTTCGTGAGTCAGACCGAAATGGTCACAAACACCACGTCCCTGTTTTCCGAATACTCCCAAGCCATGTGCTTCGTCTACCATGATGGTCGCATTGTATTTATGTTTCAAACGTACGATTTCGGGCAGGTTTGCCAAGTCGCCTTCCATAGAGAACACACCGTCCACTATAATCAGCTTCACTGAATCCGGATTACACTTTTGAAGTTGTTTTTCCAAATCCGCCATATCATTGTGTTTGTATTTCAATTGCTGTGAGAAGGAGAGGCGACGGCCATCTACGATAGAGGCGTGGTCGCGGTCGTCACAGATGATATAATCGTTACGGTCGGTCAAAGCCGGAATAACACCTGAGTTTACTGTAAAACCGGTAGAAAAACAGAGAGCTTCGTCCTTTCCAACAAAAGCGGCCAACTCTTTCTCCAATTGAACATGCAGGTCAAGTGTACCATTCAGAAAGCGTGACCCTGCGCAACCGGAACCATATTTGTGCATAGCTTTGATACCGGCTTCAATCACTCTTTCATCTCCCGTAAGGCCAGTGTATGCATTGGAACCGAACATCAGCACTTCGTGTCCGCCCATTTCTACCTCTGTACCCTGTTTTCCTTCAATCTCACGGAAATATGGGTAAACGCCCTTTGCCATAAATTGTTGTGGCAAGTCGTACTTAGCTAACTTCTCTTGTAATAATCCCATTGAATTATAATTTATTATGCTCATACTCAGATCGTTCACTGACGATCAAATATACTTTTATCTTAACAAGTGTTTAAAACAGGGGGCAAAGATAACAATTTTTGCTTTCATATGTTCTTTTTAAGAGAAAAAAGTTGCTCCTATGCGATTCGAAACCTCTAATAGATTAAAATTTGAGATATTTATATTACTTTTGTCGTCTACAATCGACAAGAATAGCATGAACGATAATATGAAAAAAATAAAATTCGTCGTCAATCCTATTTCGGGAACACAAAGTAAAGAATTGATTCTTAGTTTGTTGGATGAAAAAATAGACAAGACGAAATACTCTTGGGAAGTAGTGTATACGGAGAGAGCCGGTCATGCGGTAGAGATAGCTGCCCAAGCTGCGGAAGAAAAAACGGATATGGTGGTAGCTATCGGAGGAGACGGGACAATCAATGAAATAGCTCGTTCATTAGTGCATACTGATACTGCTTTGGGAATTATTCCTTGTGGGTCAGGAAACGGACTTGCACGTCATTTGCATATACCTATGGAACCGAAGAAAGCATTGGAAGTGCTCAATGAAGGCTGCACGGATATTATAGATTATGGTAAGATCAACGGAACGGATTTTTTCTGTACCTGTGGTGTCGGATTCGATGCGTTTGTCAGTCTGAAGTTTGCACATGCCGGTAAGCGTGGGTTGCTGACTTATTTGGAAAAGACGCTGCAAGAAAGCCTTAAATACCAGCCGGAGACATACGAACTGGAAACTGAAAATGGAGTATCCAAATATAAAGCCTTTCTTATTGCCTGTGGAAATGCGTCGCAATATGGAAACAATGCCTACATTGCTCCACAAGCCACGCTGACGGATGGTTTGCTGGATGTGACCATTCTCGAGCCGTTTACCGTATTGGACGTGCCTTCGCTTGCTTTTCAACTGTTTAATAAGACGATTGACCAGAATAGCCGCATCAAGACTTTCCGATGTAGGCGGCTGTGTATTCGTCGGGCTACTCCCGGAGTGGTGCATTTTGACGGAGATCCTATGGAGACGGACGCTGATGTGGATATCAGGTTGATTCAAAGGGGATTGCGCGTAGTAGTGCCACGCGCATCGGAGAAGGATGCGGCCAATGTACTTCAGAGAGCACAAGAATATATGAATGGAATTAAATTGATGAATGAAGCTATTGTTGACAATATAACAGACAAAAACAAGAAAATCTTGAAAAAGCTGACGAAGAAAGTCTGATAAAATAATGGATAACTAATTACGAATTACAAATTATTGCGTACTTTTGCGGAGTTTTGGTTCAGCCAAAATAAAAACGCGAGTGGATAATCGTTTAATAAAAAAAATATATGTTCAGAACACACACATGTGGAGAACTGAGAATCTCTGATGCAAATAAGCAAGTGACGCTGTCCGGATGGGTACAGCGTAGTCGCAAAATGGGAGGAATGACCTTCATCGACCTCCGCGACCGTTATGGAATTACTCAATTAGTATTTAACGAAGAAATCAATGCAGAACTCTGTGAGCGTGCCAATAAGTTGGGACGTGAGTTCGTTATTCAAATCACCGGAACGGTGAATGAACGTTTCAGCAAGAATGCAAATATTCCTACCGGAGACATTGAAATCATTGTTTCCGAACTGAATGTGCTGAACACGGCCATGACTCCTCCGTTCACTATTGAAGACAATACGGATGGCGGTGATGATATCCGTATGAAATACCGCTATTTGGATTTGCGTCGTAATGCCGTTCGTTCCAATTTGGAATTACGTCATAAAATGACTATCGAAGTCCGCAAATATCTTGATAGCCTTGGTTTTATCGAAGTGGAAACACCGGTTCTGATCGGTTCTACTCCGGAAGGAGCGCGTGACTTTGTTGTTCCTTCACGTATGAATCCGGGACAATTCTATGCACTTCCGCAATCTCCGCAGACATTGAAGCAATTGTTGATGGTATCCGGGTTCGACCGTTATTTCCAGATTGCGAAATGTTTCCGTGATGAAGATCTGCGCGCCGACCGTCAACCGGAGTTTACGCAGATTGACTGTGAAATGAGCTTTGTTGAGCAAGAAGATATTATTACTACTTTCGAAGGGATGGCTAAACATCTGTTTAAGACTCTTCGCGGTGTGGAACTGACCGAACCGTTCCCTAGAATGGCTTGGGCTGATGCCATGAAATATTATGGTAGCGATAAACCGGATTTGCGTTTCGGCATGAAGTTCGTCGAATTGATGGACATCATGAAAGGACATGGATTCTCCGTATTTGATAATGCTGCATATATCGGTGGTATCTGTGCGGAAGGTGCTGCGACTTATACCCGTAAACAGTTGGATGCGTTGACTGAGTTTGTAAAGAAACCTCAGATCGGCGCAAAAGGTATGGTCTATGCCCGTATAGAAGCGGATGGTACGGTGAAATCAAGCGTAGACAAGTTCTATACGCAAGAGGTACTTCAGAAAATGAAGGAAGCGTTCGGAGCTAAGCCGGGTGACTTGATTTTAATTCTTTCCGGTGACGATGCCATGAAAACCCGTAAGCAACTTTGTGAACTTCGTTTGGAAATGGGTTCTCAATTGGGCTTGCGTGACAAGAATAAATTCGTTTGTCTTTGGGTGATTGACTTCCCGATGTTTGAATGGAGCGAGGAAGAAGGTCGTCTGATGGCAATGCATCATCCTTTCACACATCCGAAAGATGAAGATATTCCATTGTTGGATACTGACCCGGCCGCAGTGCGTGCTGATGCATACGATATGGTAGTCAATGGTGTCGAAGTAGGTGGAGGTTCTATCCGTATTCACGATGCGAAACTGCAAGCCAAGATGTTTGAGATTCTGGGCTTTACTCCGGAAAAGGCGGAAGCGCAGTTCGGCTTCCTGATGAATGCCTTTAAGTATGGTGCACCGCCTCACGGTGGTCTTGCATACGGGCTTGATCGTTGGGTGTCTTTATTTGCCGGTCTGGACTCTATCCGTGACTGTATCGCGTTCCCGAAGAACAATTCCGGACGTGATGTGATGCTGGATGCGCCATCTGCAATTGACCAGACTCAACTTGACGAACTGAATTTGATTGTTGATATCAAAGAGTGAAGCAAAGGGTGGGAGTGAAAGAATCGGTACGTATATTTCGTTTTATGGTAATCGGTACGATGAATGCCTTGATAATGGCATTGGTTGTATGGTTGATGATGAAGGAAATATCATTCAACGGTGACTATATAGTGGCTAATATAACAGCGTATCTGATTGCTCAAATCCATAACTTCGTTTGGTGTAAATACTGGATATTCCCTATAGAAAACAAAAAGAACAGTATCTGGAAACAGATACTGCTCTTTTGTTCTGCTTTTGGTCTGGCCTACACGGCACAATTCCTGTTTCTTGTTTTATTGGTTGAAGGATTAGACGTGAATGAATACCTCGCACAATTCTTGGGATTGTTTATTTACGGAGGTGTCAACTTCATGGCTAATAAGAAACTGACTTTTCAATAAAATCGCTTAGTCAGTCCCTCGTATTCGTCGATGCGACGATCGCGCAGGAATGGCCACCAGCGACGTACATTCTCAGAACGTTCCATATCAATTTCCACTACCATATTCTCCGGGCGGTCATTTCCGGCCTGTGCGAGAAATTCCCCTTGCGGACCCGCAACGAAACTGTTTCCCCAAAATAAGATACCATTTGTCTGTCCGGAAGGATCGGGCTCATGACCTACACGATTGACGGAAATAACAGGAAGACCGTTAGCAACGGCATGAGCACGTTGTGAGATAATCCAGGCGTTGAGTTGACGCGCTTTCTCGTCATCCGTGTCGCTACTTTCCCAGCCGATAGCTGTAGGATAGATTAGAAGTTCGGCGCCTTTCAGTGTCATCAGGCGGGCAGCTTCCGGATACCATTGATCCCAGCATACCAAGACTCCCAGTTTTCCTAAAGAAGTCTGGATCGGTTCGAAACCTATATCTCCGGGAGTAAAATAAAACTTTTCGTAATATGCAGGATCGTCGGGAATGTGCATTTTCCGATATTTACCGGCGATGCTTCCGTCACGATCGAAGACAACGGCTGTATTGTGATAAAGTCCCGGTGCGCGTTTCTCGAAGAGGGAAGTTACAAGAACTACCTTATTGGCTGCCGCCAATTCCGAGTAAAATCCGGTGGAAGGTCCGGGAATCGTTTCTGCTAGGTCGAATAGGTTTGTATTTTCTGTCTGGCAGAAGTAAAGCGAATTGTGCAATTCCTGAAGCACGATTAACTGTGCGCCGTGCGCAGCACACGCTTCTATGCTTTTGGCGAGATTCATTAGATTGAAACGAATGTCCGAAGTGTTAGACTGTTGGATAAGTCCGACTTTTATTTTTCTCATGATGAATAATTATTTATTTTATAACTCCTGTTGGATATTGCATGGTGACGCAATGCAAAGAACCATGCTGTTTGATTAGGGCTCGACAATCTATTCCGACTATTTGCCGTCCCGGAAATGCTTGTTGCAACACTTCACCTGCTTTCTTGTCATTTTGCGGCTGATTGTAAGTCGGATAGAGGATGGCGTCATTTAAAATCAGAAAATTAGCGTATGTGGCGGGAAGACGCTCTCCATCTTCTTCTATCTTGTCCGCCATAGGTAAAGCTAACAGACGATAGGGAGCTCCGGCCAATGTGCGGAATGTTTTTAATTGTTCTTCCATAGCGTGTAGCGCTCCATAATGCTCGTCCTCTTTGTCTTCACATTTCACGTAGGCGATGGTGTCGGTAGAGCAGAAACGGGCTAAAGTATCAATATGACTGTCAGTATCGTCGCCTGCAAGGTAGCCGTGATCCAACCAAAGGACTTGCTGGAGATGGAAAACCGATTTTAAATAATCTTCTATCTCTACTTGGTTAAGACGCTCATTACGGTTGGAAGAGAGCAGACATTCGGAAGTGGTGAGCAGTGTGCCCATTCCATCGCTCTCGATAGAGCCGCCCTCGAGTATGAAATCAAGCCGGTTGACGTATTGGCCGTTTAAAGCTCCGGTTTCTACAGCTTGCCTGGTGATTTGATTGTCCAGTTCGGAAGCATATTTTAGTCCCCAGCCGTTAAATGCGAAGTCTAGCAATGAGGGAGTACCTGTGTCAATCATGGTTATAGCTCCGTGGTCACGTGCCCAAGTGTCGTTGGTGGCACATTGCAGAAAGCGTACATTGTTCATATTGACGGTAGCAGTTATTTGTTGCTTCACCTTTTCAGGTTCGGGGGTGACGATTAGTAACAGTTCCCGTTTTGTTATTTCTTGGGCGATATTTATGAAACATTGCTGTACTTCTTCCAGCATATATGCCCAATCCGTACCAGCGTGCGGCCACGTCAGTTGTATGCCGCTTTGCGTATGCCATTCGGCAGGCAGATAAGGTGCTCTCATTTCTACCTGTACGGTCATATTTTTACCGAAGTTTAATTGCAAATCTTTCTCCGAGCCGCTAGGGCTGGGCAATCCAACCATGATTCCCATCAGACTTTTCTATTTAGTTATTTATATCCATTTCTTTTTTGCGAGTATGATATCAATCTTTGTTCTCCTGTTTTGGCTTCCGGTCGAAGAACGGATTTTTTGATGATGCACTTACCGGAATTGCCATTACCATTTTGCAGTCTTTCAGCCAGTTCAGACGTTGTGCTGCAAGTCCGGCAGAGAACATTACCCGTGTGTCTACACGCAGATCGGCTGCTGTTGCACAGGCAGAACCTATCGCAATACCCACGTCAATACTATTCAGGGCACATGGAACACCTTCTGTACGTCCGGCACAAGTTGAGAATCCGCAATGACCGCAATTCAGTCCCTGTGCTTGCTCGCGCGTTCCTATTAATATAACGCATTCGGCATTTAGTATGTTGTCTGCATCCCGTAGAAAGAATTTCATTCCATGTTCTTCCACCATCTTTATCATAGTGTCCGATAATTGCTTGATTTCTTCATCGGTAATTAGCGCCACTTCAATAATATCTATCCCTTTTCCTTTGGGGGCAGTGCGTGCGGCGGTCATTATCTGGCGTGCTGCTTGCAGTATGTGCTCATGGCGAGCGTCTCTTTCGTTTAGTATCATAACTTTTCTAGAATTAATTAGTCAGGCAAAGATAATATTTTATTCGAAGAGATGTATAAGTGCTTTGTTTAAATAATAAAGGTTATTGAAAAAGCCACTGATATAAAAGGAAATAGTGTCGCATTTTGGATTTGATGAATCCTAGGGAATTCTGCACTACTAGAGATCTATTTTTTCATCTCTCATATCTCTCATAAATTTGATGTAATGTTCATATTATCAGCAATATACTGCAATGAGAGATGTTTTGTTTTCATGCATCTCTCATGCATTTCTCATATATCTCTCATTACAATCTAACGGTTGTTTATAGGTGAAGCTACTTATATTGTTGGATTATCTAGCCGCCATTGACGGATTATTTAGCCATCATTGATGGATTATTTAGCTTGCATTTCAATCGTTCCACTATAGTGAACGGTTTCGTGCACTATAGTGAACAGTACTGTCTACTCTAGTAAACAGATCTGTTCACTAGGGTAGAACGGTTTGAATGTTTATTTGATAATGTGACAAACTGGTTGATATACAATATATTGTATGTTGATTGATACATGAATTACCGTTAGCTTTTGCATGAAATGTAAGGTGTGTGCGCTTCAACTCTTATTGCTTTCCGGAATGGCTGAGAAATATGATAATAATGGTATAGTAAACCTACTTCTATAGACAGCAAAATATATAGCTAGCGATATTATTGGGGTTTTATATTCATAAGTCGTGTTTTTTTATGTACTTTTGATGAGAATTTTAGAAAGATGAGTCATGTTGCATATCAATAATGCCTGTATTGCTTTTGGGACAGAAGTGCTTTTCTCCGGTTTTAATCTGAATCTGGAACAGGGAGAAACCGCTTGTATCGTGGGGCAGTCCGGTTGCGGAAAAACTTCATTGTTGAATGCGGTGATGGGATTTGTGCCGTTAAGAGAAGGGACCATTAAAGTGGGAGGGACGTTGCTGGATATATCGACCATAGATGTCGTCCGGCGACAGATTGCATGGATTCCCCAAGAATTGGCACTGCCGTTTGAGTGGGTGAAAGATATGGTTACCCTTCCGTTTGAGCTGAAAGTGAATCGTTCCGTTCCCTTTTCGGAGGAGAGATTATACGCTTGTTTTGACGAATTGGGTTTGGAACACGAATTATATGCAAAGAGAGTGAATGAGGTATCCGGCGGACAGCGCCAGCGTATAACATTGGCTGTGGCTGCAATGCTTAATAAACCGTTGATTATCATTGACGAACCGACGTCTGCATTGGATGCGGGGGCGACTGATAAAGTATTGTCTTTTTTTCGGAGGCAGGCAGAAAGAGGGGCGGCAGTGTTGGCGGTATCTCACGACAAAGACTTTGCAGCGGGATGTCATTATGTAATAGAACTATAATTAAGAACCAGATGGAATACTAAACTATATAGTGGGAACGATTGACATATCATATTATAATCTTCTTGTAGGTTTGCTTCTGCTTGCCATTCCATTCTTTTATCTGTGGAAATTCAAGACAGGACTGCTAAAACCTGCTATGATTGGCACATTACGGATGATTATCCAACTGTTTCTTATCGGTATGTATCTGAAATACCTCTTTTTATGGAATAATCCTTTTATTAATTTCCTTTGGGTGGTCGTTATGATATTTGTAGCCGGACAAACCGCATTGGTACGTACCCGGTTGAAACGAAGTATTCTGTTAATCCCCATTACGGTCGGCTTTTTCTGTAGTGTTGTGTTAATAGGGCTTTACTTTATCGGGGTTGTCCTTCAATTGGATAATATTTTTAGCGCCCAATATTTTATTCCGATATTCGGCATTCTGATGGGGAATATGTTGTCGAGCAATGTTATCGCTTTGAATACCTATTATAGCGGGCTGAAACGTGAACAACAATTGTATCGGTATTTATTGGGGAATGGGGCTACAAGGCAAGAAGCCCAAGCTCCATTTATCCGGCAGGCCATTATTAAATCTTTCAGTCCTTTGATTGCGAATATCGCGGTCATGGGGCTGGTTGCTTTTCCCGGTACGATGATCGGGCAGATTCTGGGGGGAAGCAGCCCGAATGTCGCTATCAAATATCAAATGATGATTATGGTGATTACTTTCGCCGCATCCATGTTGTCGTTGATGATTACTATCTCATTGGCTTCACGACGTTCGTTCGATGCGTACGGAAAACTGTTGGAAGTGACTAAAGAATCCAAGAAATGACAGTCACACGAAAAAAACGATGAGGAAGTTATGTGCATAACTATTTAATTTATTATCTTTGCAACCAAATTTTCTATCAATAATGAAAATTAAGGAAATAGTAAGCGCCCTTGAACGATTCGCGCCTCTGCCATTGCAAGACGGATTTGATAATGCCGGCCTGCAAATCGGATTGACAGAAGTGGAAGCAACAGGGGCTTTGTTGTGTCTTGACGTTACCGAAGCAGTGCTGGATGAAGCTATCGCATTGGGGCACAATCTCGTTATATCACATCATCCGCTCATTTTCAAAGGCTATAAATCCATTACGGGCAAAGATTATGTGGAACGTTGCATACTGAAGGCAATAAAGAATGATATTGTGATCTATTCAGCGCATACTAATCTGGATAATGCATACGGGGGAGTTAACTATAAGATAGCTGAAAAAATAGGTTTGAAGAATCTGCAAGTGCTCGAACCGAAAGAGAACAGCCTGCAAGACGACTTGATGCAGGCAGGTGCGGGTATTGTGGGCGAATTGGATGAACCTGAAACAGAGCTTGAATTCCTGAAACGTATAAAGAAAACTTTTGAGGTAGGCTGTGTCCGTCATAATAGGCTGACAGGCAGGGAGATACAGAAAGTAGCGTTGTGTGGTGGCGCAGGAGCTTTTTTGCTTCCACAGGCCATTCGGGCAGGTGCGGATGTCTTTATCACGGGTGAAATTAAATATCATGATTATTTTGGTCATGAGGGTGATATTCTGATGGCGGAAATCGGTCATTATGAAAGCGAACAATATACAAAAGAAATTTTTTATTCTATAATCCGGGATTTATTTCCAAATTTTGCACTCCAATCGAGTAAAATAAATACGAATCCCATAAAATATTTATAAGTAAAATGGCTAGAGAAGCAAAAAAAGATCCGAATGAGTTGACGGTAGAGCAGAAACTGAAGACACTGTTCCAGCTGCAAACTATGTTGTCTAAGATTGACGAGATCAAAACATTGAGAGGTGAACTTCCGTTGGAAGTGCAAGACCTTGAAGATGAGATTGCCGGTTTGAGTACTCGTATCGATAAGATTAAAGCTGAAGTAGATGAATTGAAAGCTGCTATTGCCGGTAAGAAGGTAGAGATTGAAACGGCTAAGGCTTCGGTTGAAAAATATAAGTCACAGCAAGACAATGTTCGCAACAACCGTGAATATGACTTCTTGACAAAAGAAATTGAATTCCAGACGTTGGAGATCGAGCTTTGTGAGAAGAGAATCAAGGAATATTCTGCAGACAAAGAAGAGAAAGAGGGTGAAGTTGTGAAAAACGAACAGGTCTTGGATGAAAGACAAAAAGACCTCGAACAGAAGAAGGGCGAGTTGGATGAGATTATCTCTGAAACCAAGCAGGAAGAAGAAAAGTTGAGAGACAAAGCCAAAGATCTGGAAACTAAAATTGAGCCGCGTCTATTGCAGTCATTCAAACGTATACGTAAAAATTCTCGTAACGGACTGGGTATCGTATATGTACAACGTGACGCGTGCGGTGGTTGCTTTAACAAGATTCCGCCTCAGAGACAATTGGATATTCGCTCTCGTAAGAAGGTGATCGTTTGCGAATATTGCGGACGTATCATGATTGACCCGGAATTGGCTGGTGTACAGATTGAACATAAGGCTGAAGAAGCTCCCGCACCAACAACCAAAAGAGCGATCAGAAGAAAAAGTGCAGAATAATCTGCCGCTTTTTGATTATATATTTCAAAGCTCCGCATCATGCGGGGCTTTTTTTATCTCCCTTTCTTAACATACCCAAAATAAACAAACCAAACCTTTGGTTGTTATCATATCATTTCATAAAAACCTGAACTGATATGAATATACGAATGTGGGGCATATCGCTCTTTATGTTTCTTTCTACTGTATCTGCGGTTGGGCAAACTGCAAACCGTTATCTGAAGGCGCCTCTTCCTGATGAATGGGAGGAGAGTGGACAAGTATTTCAACAGATGCTTCCTGTGGATGATTATTGGTGGAAATCTTTCCGAGACACCAAGCTGGATTCTCTGATCGCTTTGGCGGTAGACCGCAATTTCTCTGTTGCGATGGCTATTAACCGCATATCTGCTGCCCGTGCCAATCTTTGGATGGAGCGCAGTAACTTTTTCCCTTCTGTCGGATTGAATGCCGGATGGACTCGCGAGGAGACAAGCGGTAATATCAGTGCCGCTCCTCAATCTACGGAACATTATTATGGCGCATCACTCAGTATGAGTTGGGAAGTGGATGTATTCGGCAGTATCCGTAAGCGTGTGAAAGCGCAGAAAGAGAATTTTGCTGCAAGTAAAGAGGAGTATACGGGGGTGATGATTTCTATGGCGGCCGAGGTGGCCTCAGCTTATATCAATCTACGGGAATTTCAGCAGCAGCTTGAGGTGGTGAAGAAGAATGTCGCCTCGCAGGAAGAAGTGCTGAAAATCACGGAAGTACGTTATAACACCGGACTTGTGGCTAAGTTGGACGTGGCACAGGCTAAGTCGGTTTTGTATAGCACGAGAGCTTCCATTCCACAATTGGAAGCAGGTATCAACCAGTATATCACGACACTGGCCGTTTTGCTTGGAATGTATCCTCAGGAGATTCGCCCAATGCTGGAAACGGTGGGGATTTTACCCGATTATATGGAACCGATCGGAGTGGGTATGCCTGTCGATTTATTATTGAGAAGACCCGATGTGCGGAGTGCGGAACGGAATGTGAATGCGCAGGCAGCGTTACTCGGAGCTTCTAAGGCCGACTGGTTGCCGAAAGTTTTTCTGAAAGGTTCGTTTGGCTATGCTGCCCGCGATTTAAAGGATCTGGTGAAGAGTAAAAGCATGACTTATGAGATTGCTCCGGCATTGAGTTGGACAATCTTCAGTGGAGGACAATTGGTAAATGCCACCAGACTGGCAAAAGTTCAATTGGACGAAACGATCAATCAATTTAATCAAACGGTTCTGACTGCTGTACAGGAAACGGATAATGCGATGAATGCTTATCGTAATTCCATCAAGCAGATTGTGGCGTTGAGGGAGGTGCGCAATCAAGGTGTGGAGACGTTGAAACTTTCTTTAGAACTTTATAAACAGGGGCTTTCACCGTTCCAGAATGTGCTCGACGCCCAACGTTCTCTGCTATCTTATGAGAATCAGCTGGTGCAAGCGGAAGGCAGTTCATTATTGCAACTGATAACCCTTTATAAAGCATTGGGCGGAGGCTGGAGAGAATAAAAAAGAATCTATAAAAAAATATAACCGAACGGATATGAAAAAACTAATGTATATCTTTCTTGCGCTGCCCATATTGACAGGATGCAAGGAGAAGAAAAGCACAGGAGCAATGGGAGGAATGCCTACTCCTGAAATTAGCGTGACTAAACCGGTAGTGAAGGACATTACTCTGACGAAAGATTACCCGGGATACCTGACAACGGAGCAAACGGTAAATCTTGTGGCCAGAGTAAACGGGACTTTGCAGTCCACCTCCTATACTCCGGGAGGAAGGGTAAAGAAAGGACAGTTACTTTTTGTCATCGAGCCTACATTATATAAGGATAAGGTGGAACAGGCGAAAGCGGATCTGCAAACAGCTCAGGCGCAGCTGGAGTACGCACGCAGTAATTACAGCCGTATGAAAGAGGCTATCAAAAGTGATGCGGTGAGTCAGATACAACTGCTACAGTCGGAAGCCAATGTGACAGAAGGGATCGCGGCTGTGAATAATGCGGAAGCCGCTTTGAGTACGGCGCATACGAATCTGGGATATTGTTATGTGCGTGCTCCGTTTGACGGGACTATCACGAAATCGACTGTGGACATAGGGAGTTATGTGGGCGGATCTTTACAGCCCGTTACTTTGGCTACTATCTATAAGGATAATCAGATGTATGCGTATTTTAATGTAGCGGACAATCAGTGGTTGGGCATGGCGATGAATGACAATCAATCGGCAAAGAACCTGCCGCAAAAGATTATGGTACAATTGGGTAAGGATGGAACGGAGTCTTATCCTGCCGTGTTGGATTATTTATCCCCGAATGTGGATATGAGTACGGGAACATTGATGGTACGCGCTAATTTTGATAATCCGAAAGGGCTTCTGAAAAGCGGGTTGTATGTGAGTATAACTCTTCCTTATGGCGAAGCCTCAAATGCTGTATTGGTGAAGGAAGCTTCTATAGGAACGGATCAGTTAGGTAAATTTCTGTATGTCGTAAATGACTCGAACGTAGTTCGTTACCGTCATATTGAGGTGGGGCAGTTAATGGGTGATACCCTGCGTCAGGTATTGGAGGGCATTTCTCCTCAAGAGCGGTATGTCACGGAAGCTCTGATGAAAGTCAGAGATGGAATGAAGGTAAAGCCTGTACCTTAAAGAGTAGTTCTTTCATTTCAAGTATTAATCCTAAACTTATAGATCTATGTTTTCTAAATTTTTCATAAACCGACCGATCTTCGCTACGGTGCTTGCACTGCTTATTGTGGTAGCCGGTCTGGTGACACTAAATATATTGCCGGTAGCGCAATTTCCGGAGATTACACCACCGACGGTACAAGTATCGGCCGTTTATCCGGGTGCAAATGCCGAGACGGTAGCCCAAACGGTAGGTATTCCTATCGAACAGCAGGTGAATGGAGTAGATGGTATGCTTTATATGTCTTCCAACTCTTCATCTTCGGGAGCATACTCTCTGACTATCACTTTTGCCGTTGGAACGGATATTGACATGGCAACTGTGCAAGTGCAAAACAGGGTGAGTATCGCGCAATCATCACTTCCGGAACCGGTGGTGGTGCAGGGAGTGACTGTACAGAAACAATCTTCGAACATCGTTATGTTCTTGACAATGGCTTCGCAGGATTCTGTCTATAACAGTTTGTACCTTACCAACTATGCGAAATTAAATCTTGTCGACCAGTTAACCCGTGTGCCGGGAGTCGGTGCGGTAAATGTCATGGGAGCCGGAGATTATTCTATGCGTGTCTGGCTGGATCCTGAAGCTATGCGGATTCGCAATATTTCACCGCAGCAAGTCTATCAGGCCATTCAGGCGCAGAACGTAGAGGTTTCTGCCGGGTATATCGGTCAACCTATCGGACAGGATAATAAGAATGCGTTTCAGTATACGTTGAATGTGCAGGGGAGACTTACCTCACCGGAACAGTTTGGCAATATCATCATCCGTACGGAAAAGGACGGAGCAATGCTTCACCTGAAAGATATTGCACGAATTGATCTGGGTTCTGCTTCTTATGGAGTGGTATCCCGGCTGAATGGGAAACCTACGGCTGCCATTGCTATTTATCAGCAACCGGGATCCAACTCATTGGATGTATCGAAAGGGGTGAAAGCCAAAATGGAGGAATTGGGAGCGAACTTTCCGTCAGGTGTTACTTATAACGTTACGTTGGATACAACGGATGTGATTCATGCTTCCATTGATGAGGTGATGGTGACGTTCTTTGAGACTACTTTGCTGGTGGTGCTTGTTATTTTCTTGTTCCTTCAGAATTGGAGGGCGGTTATTATTCCTTGTCTCACCATTCCGGTCTCTTTGATTGGTACTCTTGCTGTGATGGCGGCATTTGGCTTCTCTATCAATACATTGACGTTGTTCGGATTGATTTTGGCAATCGCCATTGTGGTGGATGATGCGATAGTGGTGGTGGAGAACGCTTCGAGGTTACTGGAAACCGGACAATATTCGCCTCGCGAAGCGGTGACAAAAGCGATGGGAGAGATTACCGGTCCTATTGTCGGTGTGGTTCTTGTGTTGCTTGCCGTATTTGTTCCTACTATGTTGATTAGTGGAATTTCCGGTCAGCTATATAAGCAGTTTGCGTTGACTATTGCTGCTTCGACCGTGTTGAGCGGTTTTAATTCATTGACGTTGACACCTGCGCTTTGCGCGCTTTTTCTCGAAAAGAGCAAACCTTCCAAATTTTTTATCTATCGGGGATTCAATAAGGCTTATGATAAAACGCAGGGAGTATATGACGGAATCGTTAAATGGCTGCTTAAACGACCGGGATTTAGTTTTATTTCTTATGCCATTTTGACAGTTATTGCTGTTCTTCTATTTATGCGCTGGCCTTCTACGTTCGTTCCCGATGAAGATGACGGATATTTCATTGCTGTGGTTCAATTGCCTCCTGCTGCCAGTCTGGAGCGTACACAAGCGGTTGGAAATCAAATTAATGCCATACTTGATTCGTATCCTGAGGTACAGAACTATATAGGTATTACCGGTTTTTCCGTTATGGGAGGTGGTGAGCAGAGTAATTCGGCTACTTATTTTGTCGTACTGAAAAACTGGAACGAAAGGAAAGGGAAGGAGCACACGGCTGCCGCTGTAGTCAACCGTTTCAACGGTGAGGCGTATATGACAATTCAAGCCGGGCAGGTGTTTGCTATGGTTCCACCGGCTATTCCAGGATTAGGGGCTTCGGGAGGTCTGCAGCTTCAGGTAGAGGATAGGAAAAACCTGGGACCTACGGAGATGCAGCAGGCTATCGATGCTTTATTGGCTTCTTACCATACAAAACCTGCTCTGGCTTCTATATCCAGCCAGTATCAAGCAAATGTACCGCAGTATTTTTTGAATATCGATCGGGATAAAGTTCAATTTATGGGTATTGCCTTGAATGATGTCTTTTCTACGTTAGGATATTATATGGGAGCGGCGTATGTGAATGATTTTGTAGAGTTCGGACGTATCTATCAGGTGAAGATCGAGGCGCGTGATCAGGCGCAAAGGGTGATCGATGATGTGCTGAAATTGAGTGTGCCGAATTCTGCGGGAGAGATGGTACCTTTCTCTTCTTTTACTAAAGTAGAAGAACAGTTGGGGCAAGATCAGATTAACCGGTATAATATGTATTCTACTGCGGCTTTGACCTGCAATGTGGCTCCGGGAAGCAGTACGGGGCAGGCTATTCAAGAGATGGAGGCTTTGTTCAAGGAACAGTTAGGTGATGAATTCGGGTATGAATGGACTTCTGTTGCATACCAGGAAACGCAGGCTGGGAATACAACGACCATTGTTCTGGTCATGGCTTTGATTGTCGCATTTCTAGTGTTGGCTGCGCAGTACGAAAGTTGGACCAGTCCGGTAGCGGCGGTTATTGGTTTGCCGGTAGCATTGTTGGGAGCGATGATCGGTTGTCTGATAATGGGGACTCCGGTAAGTATTTATACGCAGATTGGTATTATCCTGTTGATTGCGCTTTCGGCAAAGAACGGAATTCTGATTGTGGAGTTTGCCCGTGATTTCCGCGCTGAGGGGAATTCGATCCGTGATGCGGCATTTGAAGCGGGACATGTTCGTCTGCGACCGATCTTAATGACATCATTTGCTTTCGTTTTGGGAGTAATGCCGTTGCTGTTTGCTACCGGTGCAGGTGCGGAAAGCCGTATCGCACTGGGGGCTGCAGTGGTATTCGGTATGGCAATGAATACGTTGCTGGCTACGGTTTATGTACCTAATTTCTATGAGCTGATGCAGAAATTGCAAGAAAAATTCGGTGGGAAAAAGAAGGTGGCGGGATGATGTAATCATCCCGTAGGTTTCATGTAATGATCGATTTATAAAGAAGTATAGTCCGGAATATCTCTCAGAAAAGTATAGCTCTGATTTTCATAATCCATGCGGCAGCAATAGTGCTGCATTCCGTTGCTGACAATCAGGTAATCTACTTTCAGTACCATATTGTATCGGGTAATCTGATCGAAAACGGCTTGCGTGATTTCTACATGGGGAGCTTTATACTCCACAATCATCCGGGCGGACAGGTCTCTCCGGTAGAGTACTGTATCGCATCTTTTAGTTGTACTGTTCAGCTTTACCATTACTTCGTTCGCTAATAGAGCGGATGGGTATCCTTTGTGTGCAATAAGAAAGTGTACAAAGTGTTGCCGTACCCATTCTTCGGGAGTAAGGGCGACATATCGTTTGCGAATTACGTCAAAAATTACATTTTTTCCGTTTCGTACGTTTATTTTAGTGTCGAATACTGGTAGGTTTAACGATAACATTTATTATTTTTGTAAGTTAAATAACGGGTTCCTTTATTTGGAACCGCAAATTTAATGAAATTATGAAAACAAAAGAAGAAATCGTAGCTAATTGGCTGCCACGTTACACAAAACGTAACTTGGAGGATTTTGGAGAGTATATTCTGTTGACTAACTTCAACAAGTACGTAGAGATTTTCGCCAATCAATTTGATGTTCCAATATTGGGTAGGGATGCTAATATGATTTCTGCCAGTGCCGAAGGAATTACAATGATTAATTTTGGTATGGGGAGTCCTAATGCCGCCATTATTATGGATTTGCTGGGTGCTATCCGCCCGAAGGCATGTCTGTTTCTTGGTAAATGCGGTGGTATCGACAAGAAGAATCATCTTGGAGATTTGATTCTTCCCATTGCGGCAATTCGTGGCGAGGGAACTTCCAATGACTATTTTCCACCTGAGGTTCCGGCGTTGCCTGCATTTATGTTGCAGCGTGCCGTTTCTTCATCGATTCGTGACTATGGACGTGACTATTGGACAGGAACTGTTTATACTACGAATCGTCGTATTTGGGAACATGATGAAACATTCAAGGAGTATCTGAAAAAGACTCGCGCAATGGCAGTTGATATGGAAACGGCAACATTGTTTAGTTGTGGCTTTGCCAATCATATTCCTACCGGTGCATTGCTGTTGGTTTCTGATCAACCGATGACTCCGGATGGGGTGAAAACAGACAAGAGCGATAGCCTGGTTACCAAAAATTATGTGGAAGAACATGTGGAAATAGGTATTGCCTCTTTGCGCATGATTATTGATGAAAAGAAAACTGTAAAACACTTGAAATTTGACTGGTAATTCCCGGTCTTGAAAGATATTATGGCAAAACAAGAACTGACGTGTGATGATATTCTCAAGGAGTTGGGTGCTAAACAATATCGTCCTGTCTATTATTTGATGGGGGAAGAATCGTATTATATCGACCTGATTGCGGATTATATAACAAATAATGTGTTGAATGAAACGGAGAAGGAGTTCAATCTAACCGTGGTATATGGTGCCGATGTAGATGTGGCTACTGTCATAAATGCAGCAAAGCGTTATCCGATGATGTCTGAACATCAGGTGGTAGTGGTAAAGGAGGCGCAGGTAATCCGCAATATGGAAGAGTTGTCTTATTATCTTCAAAAACCACTCCTGTCTACTATTCTGGTAATATGCCATAAGCATGGTACGTTGGATCGTAGAAAGAAGTTAGCAGCCGAAATTGAAAAGGTGGGCGTATTGTTTGAATCGAAAAAAATAAAAGAGGCCCAACTTCCTGCTTTCATATCTTCTTATATGAAGCGTAAAGGTGTGGATATGGAACCTAAGGCAACAGCCATGTTGGCTGATTTTGTAGGTTCTGATTTGAGCCGACTGACGGGGGAATTGGAAAAGCTAATCATCACTTTACCTGCTGGTCAGAGACGTGTAACACCTGAGCAGATAGAAAAGAATATCGGTATAAGCAAGGATTATAATAACTTTGAATTGCGGAGCGCACTTGTTGAAAAGGATATCCTTAAAGCAAATAAGATAATAAAATATTTTGAGGAAAACCCGAAAACGAATCCAATACAGATGACTTTGTCACTGTTGTTCAACTTCTATTCTAATCTGATGCTGGCATATTATGCGCCTGATAAATCAGAGCAGGGAGTTGCTAATATGTTAGGACTGAAAACGACTTGGCAGGCTAAAGATTATATAGCTGCTATGAGAAAATATACTGGTGTAAAGACAATGCAAATCGTTGGTGAAATACGATATGCGGATGCAAAGTCAAAGGGAGTAAAGAACAGTTCAATGACAGATGGAGATATTCTTCGCGAATTAGTGTTTAATATTTTGCATTAGTAGGAGCGTTTTTGGTATATAAAGAAAAGACATCTACTTTTACTATAAATAGAATAAAGTAGATGTCTTTTCTATATCCTCTGAAATATGTTTTCTTTTGGACGGTGTAAGTCTATATTTTGAATAAAAAAAACGAACAATGATTTCTACATACTTTCCTCATCTTTTCATGGCTACTTCCTCATCCTTTGGAATTTTTCGTTTATTCATTCATTCATCTCAATTTTATTCGGTGGTGTCCCCAATATCATTCTTTCATCGAATAGGCGTTTTTCTCTTCACAAGAAACTTCACAGAAAAATTTGAATTCCTATCTTGCTTTAAATATCATTTTGATAGTTTGGAGATTAATAGTGGTGATTTTCTTGCTTTTCTCTATTTAAACTAAAAAACAGAATCATAAAATTTGAAGTAAATATTTGTATAACAATGTATTATGCAGAATTAGACCTTTCTAGAATTGAAAAAAAACATCGAAATGGGCTAATGGACGGAAATATTGCAAGGATTTGGTATTTTATGTTAGAATGTCAAAGATGATTTGAAGAAACCATAATATACATTCGTGAATAATAGCTTTTTTTCTTTATTTTATTGCAAGTGCAACTTCTTCTATTTACGCTTGTGTATTTCGTGTTATATATTTGTAATTAATACTCTTGTGAATGCAATACATTTGTGCTTTAGTAGCTGGTTGTATAAATGTAAAATAGATAGTTTACAAAGATAGAGTATTTAGTATAAATGTAGTAGGAGAGTGATTAATAGTTATTTATAGGTATGTTATATCATTAAATATCAGTTATATATATACCGTTATTTGATTTTGAACTGTAAATTAGAACTTTGTGTAGCATTTATTTTTGTGAATGCCACTGTTTTTACTCATTATTGTTATGTGTAATTTGTTTGTTATCAGGTAGTAATGTGTATTTGTTAAATAATAACTATGATATGTAAATAGGTCCTTTTATCTATGTGTACAATCGTTATATTTCAAATGTGAATAATAATATACTTTTGTCATATTCGTATTTTCATAGTTGTAATTTGTTTTTGTGAATTTAAATAATTACTTTTGTATTGCATTTAAACTTTGATATATTTTTGTGAAAACATTATTTAGTGCGTGGAATTATAACTTTCAATAAAGGCAGTATGGAAATAAAAGACAGAATTAGAATGATTATGGAAAGGGAAAAGGTTCCCCCCAGAGTTTTTGCCGAGACAATCGGGGTTCAGCAGTCTACTCTTTCTCATATTTTAAATGATAGAAATAAACCGAGTCTGGAAGTAGTCATGAAAGTTCACCAGACTTATAGCTATGTAAATCTCGAATGGCTATTATATGGAAAAGGTGAAATGCTTGCTTCTGCAGAAAGTGCTTCATTGGTATCTTCTAATGGAGATTATCAACCTTCTTTGTTTGACGAGAATCCTGTAAATTCGACCAAAGAGACGATTGGCCTGGAAAATCGCAAGGAAATTGCATTAAGAGGCACTGAAAATGTAGCTAAAGGGGTTGTAAAACAGGAAATTAGGTATATAGAAAAGCCTGTTAGGAAAATCACTGAAATAAGAATTTTCTTTGATGATAATACCTATGAAACGTTTAGACCTGAAAAATAAGAGGTAAAATCGCTCGTTTGAGCAAATTCCTGTATCTTTGCACCCGGAATACGAATTTATATTTTTTATATCCATACATGAAGAAATTTATTTTAGATCTGACGGTTACGGAGAATATTAAATTGCATACTAATTATGTATTGCTAAAATTGACATCTCCATCGTTGCTGCCCGAAATGTTGCCTGGGCAGTTTGCCGAACTCCGGGTGGACGGTTCGCCTACTACATTCTTGCGTCGTCCTATTTCTATTAACTTTGTAGATAAACAACGAAATGAAGTATGGTTTCTGATCCAGTTAGTCGGAGATGGTACAAGGCGTTTGGCAGAGGTAAAATCAGGCGATGTGATTAATACGGTACTTCCGTTAGGAAATGGCTACACAATGCCTCACAATGCCTCTGATAAGCTCCTGCTAGTGGGTGGAGGTGTCGGAACAGCTCCTATGTTGTTTTTGGGTGAGCAATTGGCTAAAAACGGTCATAAACCTACCTTTCTTTTAGGCGCCCGTAGTGATAAGGATCTTTTGCAGTTGGAAGAATTCGCTAAATATGGTGAGGTGTACACTACTACTGAAGATGGTAGTTACGGAGAAAAGGGATATGTTACTCAACATTCTATATTAGGCAAAGTACAATTTGAGCAGATTTACACTTGTGGTCCCAAACCTATGATGATGGCTGTGGCAAAATATGCCAAAAGTAATCAGATAGAATGTGAAGTCTCTTTGGAAAATACGATGGCTTGTGGTATCGGTGCATGTTTATGTTGTGTGGAAAATACGACAGAAGGTCACTTGTGTGTATGTAAAGAAGGTCCTGTTTTTAATGTAAAGAAACTATTATGGCAGATTTAAGTGTAAATATTGGCGAATTGAAAATGAAGAATCCGGTGATGACAGCATCCGGTACATTTGGATACGGTGAAGAGTTCTCTGACTTCATTGATATAGCGCGAATAGGTGGTATTATTGTAAAGGGTACTACTCTTCACAAACGTGAAGGGAATCCTTATCCACGTATGGCTGAGACTCCTTCGGGGATGTTAAACGCTGTGGGACTGCAAAATAAGGGCGTTGAGTACTTTGTAGAACATATATATCCTCGCATAAAAGACATAGAAACGAATATGATTGTAAATGTTTCGGGTTCTACTATCGAAGATTATGTGAAAACAGCCGAAATTATTAATGAACTTGACAAAATTCCTGCTATAGAGTTAAATATTTCCTGCCCCAATGTAAAGCAAGGTGGTATGGCTTTTGGTGTGTCAGCAAAAGGTGCGTCAGAAGTGGTGAAAGCAGTACGTTCTGCTTACAAAAAGACACTTATCGTAAAACTCTCTCCAAACGTCACAGATATCACTGAAATAGCTCGTGCAGCGGAAGAAAGTGGTGCAGATAGTGTATCATTAATCAATACATTATTGGGAATGGCAATCGATGCGGAGCGTAGACGTCCCATTTTATCCACTATAACGGGTGGAATGTCCGGAGCCGCCGTAAAACCTATCGCATTACGTATGGTATGGCAAGTTGCTAAAGTGGTAAATATTCCTGTCATAGGATTAGGCGGGATTATGGATTGGAAAGATGCGGTTGAATTCATGCTTGCGGGTGCATCTGCTATCCAGATCGGTACGGCAAATTTCATAGATCCGGCTGTTACCATCAAAGTGGAAGATGGTATAAATAATTACTTAGATAGATATGGATATAAGTCTGTGAAGGAAATTATAGGTGCGCTTGAGGTATAACTGCAAACATACAATAACTATTCGCACTAGATATATGAGAAAAATGTTATTCTACCTTCAAGTTTTGATCTGTGAAATTGAATATGAAATGGCGAACGAATAAGATGTTTGTGTTTAGTGTGAAGAGTAAGAGCTAAAATCTCCAAGCGGAGGATATAATAAAAACGACAGCAGGAAATAAGTTATTTCCTGCTGTCGTTTTTATTTACATATTGTTTTTATTCTTCCAGCAAGTCGGGACGAAGTTTCTTGGTGCGCTCCAAAGATTGTTGCAGTTCCCATTCTTTAATCTTGGCTTCATGACCGGATAAAAGAATCTCGGGAACTTTCCAGCCTTTATAGTCGGCAGGACGAGTATATACAGGTGCTGCCAGCAAATTATCTTGGAAAGAATCGGAAAGTGCAGATTGTTCGTCGGAGATGACTCCCGGAATGATGCGTACAATAGCGTCGGCCATGACTGCCGCAGCTAATTCGCCACCTGTCAGGACGTAATCTCCGATACTGATTTCTTTAGTGATCAGGTGCTCGCGGATACGATAGTCAATTCCTTTGAAATGTCCACAAAGGATAATAAGATTCTGTGCTAAAGACAGATTGTTGGCCATAGGCTGGTTGAATTGTTCTCCGTCGGGGGTTGTGAAGATTACTTCATCGTACTCTCGCTCCGCTTTGAGAGCATTGATGCAACGCTCGATAGGCTCTATTTTCATGACCATTCCGGCAAAGCCGCCAAAAGGATAATCATCGACACGGCGGTATTTATCTTCAGTGTAGTCACGCAGATTGTGAATATGGATTTCTGCAAGTCCTTTGTTCTGAGCCCGTTTCATAATGGAACAATTGAAGAATCCCTCAATCATTTCGGGCAAAACCGTTATAATATCAATACGCATAATCTTTAATTTTTCGCAAAAGTACAAATATTCAAAGATAAACCCGTATTTTTGCCTTAAACAATCAAAGAAATATGGATATAAAAGGAAAAATAGAGGAATTGCGTGCTGAACTTCATCGGCATAACTATAATTATTACGTGTTGAATGCTCCTGAAATATCGGATAGGGAGTTTGATGACAAGATGCGTGAACTTCAGGATTTGGAGGAGGCTCACCCGGAATATAAAGATGAGAATTCGCCCACTATGCGTGTGGGTAGTGATTTGAACAAGAACTTTACGCAGGTAGCACATAAATATCCTATGTTATCATTGGCGAACACATATTCGGAGGAGGAAGTCACCGATTTCTATGAACGTGTCCGTAAGGCTCTTAATGAAGATTTTGAGATTTGCTGTGAGATGAAATATGACGGAACATCAATCTCATTGACTTATGAGGATGGAAAATTAGTTCGGGCGGTTACTCGTGGAGATGGCGAGAAAGGTGATGATGTGACGGATAATGTGAAAACGATTCGTTCTATTCCGCTTGTACTTCACGGTGACAACTATCCTGCCTCATTTGAAATTCGTGGGGAGATTCTTATGCCGTGGGAAGTATTTGAAGCATTGAATCGAGAAAAGGAGGCCCGTGAGGAACCACTTTTTGCTAATCCAAGAAATGCAGCTTCCGGAACATTGAAGTTGCAAAATTCTTCAGTTGTCGCTTCCCGTAAACTGGATGCGTATTTATATTATCTTTTAGGAAATAATCTGCCTTGCGACGGACATTACGAAAATCTTCAGGAAGCGGCAAAATGGGGCTTTAAAATATCTGATTTAATGCGTAAATGTCAAACATTAGAGGAGGTTTTTGAATTTATAAATTATTGGGATGTAGAACGTAAAAACTTACCGGTTGCTACGGATGGGATTGTGTTAAAGGTAAATAGCTTGAGGCAGCAAAAGAATTTGGGGTTTACGGCTAAATCTCCCAGATGGGCTATTGCTTACAAGTTCCAGGCGGAGCGGGCTTTGACTCGTTTGAATAAAGTGACTTATCAAGTCGGTAGAACGGGGGCTGTTACTCCTGTGGCTAATTTGGATCCGGTACAGCTCTCGGGAACTGTCGTGAAACGTGCATCCTTACATAATGCTGATATAATCGAAGGACTTGATTTGCACATTGGAGATATGGTTTATGTGGAAAAAGGTGGTGAGATTATTCCTAAAATCACGGGTGTGGATGTAGATGCACGTAGTTTTATGGTTGGTGAGAAGGTCAGGTTCATCACTACTTGTCCTGAATGTGGCAGTAAATTAGTCAGGTATGAAGGGGAAGCTGCTCATTATTGTCCTAATGAAACGGCTTGCCCTCCTCAGATTAAAGGTAAGATAGAGCATTTTATTAGTCGGAAAGCTATGGATATCGATGGTTTAGGTCCGGAGACGGTTGATATGTTCTATCGCTTAGGTTTAATTCATAATACCGCTGATTTGTATAAACTCACAATAGACGACATTAAAGGATTGGAGCGTATGGGGGAAAAATCAGCTGAGAATATTGTAACAGGAATTGCCCAGAGCAAAACAGTTCCTTTCGAACGTGTTATTTTTGCTCTGGGAATCCGCTTTGTGGGTGAAACTGTTGCAAAAAAGATTGCGAAGTCGTTTGAAAATATAGATGAGTTGAAACGGGCGGATCTTGAAAGATTAGTAAGTATCGATGAAATCGGTGAGAAAATAGCCCAGAGTATTCTTACGTATTTTGCAAATGAGGCTAATTGCGAGTTGGTGAACAGGTTGAAAGAGGCTGGGCTGCAGTTTTATCGTACTGAAGAAGATTTGAGTGGGTATACTGATAAGTTAGCGGGACAGTCTATTGTTATCAGCGGTGTGTTTATCCACCATTCGCGTGACGAATATAAAGAACTTATTGAGAAAAACGGAGGGAAAAATGTGGGAAGTATTTCCGCAAAAACAAGTTTTATTCTTGCTGGAGATAATATGGGACCTGCAAAGTTGGAAAAAGCGCAAAAATTAGGAATAACCATATTAAGCGAAGACGAATTTCTGAAACTTATATCGTAAGATATGAAAAATATTCGTACTTTTGTGGCTAAATAAATTAGAGATTATAATTAAAACTCATGATACAGACTAAATTGAAAGGAATGGGGGTAGCACTGATTACTCCTTTCAAAGAGGATGAGAGTGTTGACTATGACGCGCTAATGCGTATGGTAGACTATTTATTACAGAATAATGCGGATTTCCTGTGTGTGCTGGGAACTACGGCTGAAACGCCGACTCTTACTGAGGAAGAAAAGAAAACTATTAAAAAAATGGTGATTGACCGCGTTAACGGAAGAGTCCCTATTCTGTTAGGTGTAGGTGGTAATAACACTCGGGCTGTTGTGGAGACATTGAAGAATGATGATTTCACAGGAGTCGACGCTATATTGTCTGTTGTGCCATATTATAACAAGCCTTCTCAAGAAGGTATTTATCAGCATTATAAGGCTATTGCCGAAGCAACGGAACTTCCTATTGTGTTGTATAATGTTCCGGGACGTACAGGTGTGAATATGACTGCTGAAACGACTTTGCGTATCGCACGTAACTTCAGTAATGTGATTGCTATAAAAGAAGCCTCCGGTAATATTACACAGATGGATGATATCATTAAAAATAAACCTGAGAATTTTAATGTTATATCTGGAGATGATGGCATCACTTTCCCTCTTATTACTTTAGGGGCTGTTGGCGTTATTTCGGTAATAGGAAATGCTTTTCCCCGTGAGTTTAGCCGTATGACTCGCTTGGCTCTTCAAGGAGACTTTGCTAACGCGCTGGCTATCCATCATAGATTTACAGAATTGTTTAATCTATTATTTGTAGATGGGAATCCGGCCGGTGTGAAATCAATGTTGAATGCAATGGGAATGATTGAAAATAAACTTCGGTTGCCACTAGTACCTACGCGCATTACTACGTTTGAAGCTATTCGTAAAGTTTTGAATGAGCTGAATATTAAATGCTGATTACAGGAGATATTATCAATTTCTGATATATTGTAAGCGTCTCCGCGATTCTATATAGTGTATTAAAATAAAAAGGCTAATGATCCC
>USPQ01000030.1 GCA_900556625.1 uncultured Bacteroides sp.
GACTGGATTTGAAGTGTTAAATCCGGAATTAGTTATTTGTCATTTAGATTCTAAGGCAACTATGCAAATTGATATTACAATTAACAAGGGACGTGGTTATGTGCCTGCTGATGAAAATCGCGAGTACTGCACGGATGTTAATGTAATTCCAATTGACTCTATTTATACACCGATACGTAATGTCAAGTATTCTGTAGAAAACTTCCGTGTAGAACAGAAGACAGACTACGAAAAGCTAGTACTTGAGATTAGTACCGACGGTTCTATACATCCGAAGGAAGCACTGAAAGAAGCTGCAAAAATTCTGATTTATCACTTCATGTTGTTCTCTGACGAGAAGATCACGCTTGAAAGTAATGATACTGATGGCAATGAAGAGTTTGATGAGGAAGTATTGCATATGCGTCAGTTGTTGAAGACTAAGCTTGTTGATATGGACTTGTCAGTTCGTGCCCTCAATTGTTTGAAGGCTGCTGACGTAGAAACACTCGGCGACTTAGTACAGTTCAACAAGACTGACCTGTTGAAATTCAGAAACTTCGGAAAGAAATCGCTTACCGAGCTTGATGATTTGCTGGAAAGTCTGAATCTGTCGTTTGGAACCGATATTTCTAAATATAAATTAGATAAAGAATAAAAAATGAGACATAATAAAAAATTCAATCATTTAGGTCGTACTGCTTCTCATAGAAGCGCTATGTTATCTAACATGGCTTGTTCTTTGATCAAGCACAAAAGAATCACTACGACTGTTGCAAAGGCAAAAGCTTTGAAAAAGTTTGTTGAGCCTTTGATTACTAAGTCTAAAGAAGATACTACGAACTCTCGTCGTGTTGTATTTAGCAACTTGCAAGATAAGATTGCAGTAACAGAGTTGTTCAAAGAAATCTCTGTTAAGATTGCTGATCGTCCGGGTGGTTATACTCGTATTATCAAGACTGGTAACCGTTTGGGTGATAATGCAGAAATGTGCTTCATTGAGTTGGTAGACTATAATGCAAACATGGCTAAGGAAAAAGTTGCTAAGAAAGCTACACGTACTCGTCGTTCTAAGAAGAGTGCCGCTGCCGAAACTGCTGCTCCTGCTGCTGTTGAAGCTCCTGCAACTGAAGAACCGAAAGCTGAATCAGCTGAATAATTTTACAGTTATTCTTATTCGATATAGAAAAGGCTGCTCTGCAAAGAGTGGCCTTTTTATTTGAAGTAAATACCTTTTTATTTGAGTAAGGAGGAGCAGATTTTGGAATTGAGCCGTATAGAGTATACGTCTATTCCCTAATGATATTCACTTGTTTACTAATCCTAAGATAAATTAAAAGATAACCTGAATAAACTTTTCGTGAATAGAATCTGTTATATTTGCAGGAGAATATGGCAAAATTTGTAAAGGTAATATTGTTTCTGTTGCTTACGGTGACTCTCCATGGGGTAGCAAGTAACGTTTTCACTGAGAAACCGGTGGAACAGTCTGAACTTGCCATTACATATTCAATGAAACAACACGAGCAGATTAGTGCTCCTGACTTTCCTTATGCTCCAGTGGCTGAATTGAACAATCTTCAAAGTCACCAGATATCAGTGACACGTATTCAGCGTGTACAGCTTGGAGAGTATTTCACTACTTTAAGGAACCTACTGCAATGCTGCGCCGACCGTGAAAATTCTCTGTCACAGCATAGGGGGCGAATTTATAATACTACAACTTCTTATTACTGTCAGCCATCGAGTGAGTACTATGTATTTACTTTAAGGCATATTATTATTTAGAATTCATTTATTGGTATTATTTGTTTTATGGTTATCGATATATTTTATACCGATGGTCCTTTTTATCTTTATATTATTACTAATAAATTAATTTTTAAATATTATGGCAACTACTCAAACTATTGATGCTACTATATTCGCATCTTCACATCCAGATATCGCTAAGCGTACAAGTATTTCCGGAGTTTTATTCTCTTCATTCATGTTGTTGGTGGGTATTTTAGCTTTTGCTTCCACTTTTGAACTGGAAGATAGGTCCTCTACTGTAAGTATGGCTTTAATGGTGTTCGGGACGGGACTATTCCTTGTAGGTATTTTCCGTCTTTTCTGGAAGTCAAAGGAAGTTGTTTATCTACCGACCGGAAGTATTGCAAAGGAACGCAGTGTCTTCTTTGATTTGAAGCACATGGATAAGTTGGTTGATATCGTAAATTCCGGTTCGTTCTCTGCTAATTCGGATATTAAGAGCGAAACAAGTGGGAACATTCGTATGGACGTAATTCTTTCTGAAGATAAGAAATTTGCTGCCGTACAGCTGTTCCAGTTTGTACCTTATACTTATCAGCCGATAACATCAGTGCATTATTTCACTAATGAAGATGCATCGGCTGTGGTCGCTTTTCTTTCAAAAAGTAATTTGAATTAGAAGCTGTTGAGCTAAGATTGTTACACAGAAGAAGGAACAACTTTAGTTTTTGATAAAGAGTGGGGATTAGTCGTCAATGACGGCGATCCCCATTTTTTTCATTAAGAAACAAGCGTTCATATTTTGGGCGACTCCGTTTCTCATTTGATAAGAGAAGGTGAGTTCGTTGTTCGTGATGTCCGCTTCGAAACAGTAGTTACGGATATTCTGTGGGAAGGATTCTATCAAGGTGCCGAGCAGAAGGTCGTGAGTAGCTATGATACCGTTGGCGTTCATATTCATAAACTGCTTGATGAGAGCGAAAGAGCCTTTTTGTTTATCCATAGAGTTGGTGCCTTTCAATATTTCATCAAGGATGATGAAAAGTTCCTCTCCTGCTTCGAGTTTGTCAATGATTAGTTTCAGACGTTTGAGTTCTGCGAAGAAGTAAGACTCGTTATCGGTGAGTGAGTCGCTTGTACGAAGGCTGGTGACGAGGCGTGCCGGATATATTTCCATTTGCTTTGCCCAAACCGGTGCACCTATGCAGGCTAAAAGATAATTGATGCCTACGGTACGCAGGTAAGTACTTTTACCGGCCATGTTGGCGCCGGTTATGATGATAAAGAAAGGACGCTTGTCGATATCTATTCCGTTTCGCACACATTTGTTGCGGTTCATAAGTGGATGACCCAAAGCTTCGGCTCGCAGATGAAAGGATTGAGAGCTGATTTTGGGGAAGATATAATCCGGATGATTGTATGTAAACGTTGCTAAAGAGCAGTAGGCGTCGATTTCTCCGATTGTTTCTATCCAGCGGGGGAGGTCGGAAGCATGAGTTTCTTTCCATTTCTCGATTCGCATTACTTGGCGCAGTTCCCAAAAAATAAGTCCGTTGAGGATTGTACTCATTAACAGGTTACTGCGTTGATCGAGCGCGTTCATCAGTTTCGATAGTTGGCGGACTGCCTGGGAAGCTGTTTGATTCTGGCTTGTAAGTTCCGTTTTGAGCTGTTGCAGAACAGGGCTGTTCATTTCCTTTTTCTCTGTGAGAAGAATTTGGTCGGCGTAAGTAGAGAGGATTTGCAATTTTTTGCCGTAAGTTGCTTGCAGTTTTGTGATACCTTTAGAAAAGATAGAACTGAAAATGACGAAACAAAAAAACACACCTCCGGGTACGGTGGCAGGAAGAATTCCTACAATGGCCGAACCTATGCATATAAGGTTGATGATGCTAACTACTGTCGGGATGATACGCAGTAGCGTATGCTTCCGGTAATAGCTGGGGCTTCCCGCCCATTCCCTGATTTCGTTGGTGTCGGCAGGTTTTCCTTTATAAAGTAATCCGAACAGACGGATTTGTTGCCGGTATTCCAGATCGGTTGATAATTCCCGGATAGCCTCCTGGCGTTGTTCGATCGATTCTTTTAGTTCCAGATGTGCGTTGAACCAATCAGCCAGATGCTGCTTGCCGACAGGCGTTGAAGTACGGTTGATATATTGGAAAAGCGAATAATCGCCGAATACATCCAAGTCATAAGTATAGAGATGCGCAGGGTCGATATATTCATTTCCGCTGTCGAAATCGGAAAAATCATATTGAATGGCCCGTAACTCCTGTTCGTTGATTTCTATTTTCTTTTTCAGATAATCTTTCCGGTAAAACCAGAGATTATGTCGTTTTACCAGCCAGATAAATGATATAAAAGGCAGAATGGCAAAGACGAAAAGAGATAACCAGCCGTCGCTCCAGAAGATAAAGGCTGCCGCTATGGCTTCTACAAATAGCACAAGGCGTAGAAGGCTGATATAATAGATGCGTTTCCGGGCCCTCTGAAGAGCTTGTTCCGACTCTTGAATAATTTGCTGATAGGTTGAGATTATATTTTCCAGTTTCTCCATAATTGCTTTGATACTTTTTGCGCAAAGGTAATATATTTAACAACGGACAGGCTATGAGCTTGTTTTTGTCAAGAGCAGATTTACTGTTTATTAACGCAAAGCGAATAGGAAGCGAAAATGAGAGCTGCCGGATGATGCATTCAGCTCTCGTAAATCCTCGATGCAGGAATAGCAAAGCCAATCTCGCGACTTATGAGAGCTAACCCTACGCTTTACGGGGACTAAACCTACGCTTTGGGAGTGCTAACCCCACGCTTAATGAATGTTGAGCCTGTGTTTTAGTAAAACGAAGCCTCTGTTTCACCCGAACAGAGCCTCCGTTTTATAAAAATAGAGCCTGCATTTCCTCAAAAACAAAAGGTGATTTCTTCTTTCGGCACGATCAGACATAAAAAAAGGGAGAATACACTGCTTCCCCCTTTACCTGCATATTAAATAGAAATATATTTTGTAATAACAGATACAAAGATAACACATCAGGAAGGCAAAGTCAAGTATTCAGTTACTTTTTTGGGGGCTCTTTTTCAAATTTGATGGTAATTTAGCAAGTCGGTGATGTCTTCATTCCTCTTTTTGAGGAAGGAAGGGGGCTGAAAGTCGGGGCGGCAGGTAGATGCACAGGGTTGATAATAAACGAATTATGTGTTTACCTACCACCTCCCCCTACGGGTACTCCTCCTTCCGGAAGGAGGAGAATGAAGATACCACCGACTGGCTAAATTACCATCAAATTTGAAGAAGAACCCTTTTTTTCAATATTTCTTTTTCTGTCCTTGCATTTATCCGCTAAAATGTATAACTTTCCACTCGAAAAGGCGTTAGAAAGGAAAGGAGGAAGGCTTATGAAAAAAAGATGTATCTTATGGCTGTTGATGAGCGTGATTGGCCTCCCGTTGATTGCGCAGAATATTATCTATTCCAACTTGAAAGAGTTGCTTGCTCAAAATGGAGACACCATAGCAGTGCTACGTGTGGAGAAACGTTCCAGAAATCAGATCGTATTGACAGGCGGGGCTGACTACCGTATAACGGCAGGCGATGATGAGTCTATGTGCCGCCGCTTGAAGAAACGTTGTTTTGCAGTGCGAAGTGAAGAAGGAGATTTATATTTGAACTGTCGCAAGCTGCGCTATAAGAAACTGCGTTTTGGGGCATGGTATGCTCCGGCAGTTCAGTTAGGCAAGAATATCTACTTCTGTGCCATGCCTTTGGGATCAGTTATCGGTGGCAATTTTGTAGAAGACGACGATGTAAAACTCGGAGGAAATATCGGTGACGCCCTTGCCGCTTCGAGCTTGGTGACCAAACGCGTTTGTTATGAACTGAATGGGGAAACGGGCAAGATTGAATTTCTCGGAAAAGATAAGATGCTTCAAATATTGGATAAGTACCCGGAATGGAAACAAGCTTACCTGAAGGAAGACAGCCAGGAGGCAAAAGAGACATTCGACTATTTGCTAAAACTACGTGATAGTCAAGAGAAATAGGGCAGAGGATTCTTTGCCATAGCTATCGGTTGTGGTACGATTTATGATAAGGCGGTTCCGGTACGCCATATATGAGGTATAATACCTTTCTGATAATAAATCCATCATTTCCCTTGTCTTTTACTTTCTTTTTTCCTACATTGCGGAGAGTTATCAAACTGTATTGCTTACAGTTTGTAGTCTTTAATTCTGCTTATTATGAAGATAACTCTTGGCAATACACTACCTCCTTATCCGGATTTTGTAGAAGGTATACGGAGAACTCACGACCGTGGCTACACACTTGTCCCGGTGCAGGCCAAGTTATCTCCGGCGGTAACTTCCACGACCTGCCGCTTACCATTTCCTATGATTTTCTATAAGGTAATGGACAACCTCGAACCTATCCTTGCCATTGAACTGATGAACGCCGCACAAGGTATCGACTTCCGCCGTCCATTGAAAACGTCACTGCTTCTGGAGCATTTCCTCCATACCTGCCGGAAAGAAGTACCTTTTGTGAAAGATGATATCGTGATGTACAAAGAAATACATAAAACAGTCGCTTTTCTGAAAAGGACAAAGTTTGAATACTGACAATAAACAGACCCTTTTCCACCTTATCGTTAATAATGGTGACTGCTGTTGCCGGATGAGTGTCGATTTTAATCGACATTTATCCGGCTTTTGTCGGGTGTACCCCTTCCGATACCGATAAAACTTTACCTCGCATCTCCTTCCGCTTTATCTTTGTGCTGTGTTTGGTCCGTATTTCCTCTTAACACTTGTTTTCATTTCTGTCCAACGAATGATAATATTTATCAAATGGGCTACAAATAAATGGAAACTTGATTTCTTAATTGAGTTTTCTATATATCTTTGTTCCGTTTTTCCTCCCGATGCAAGGGAAAACAGAAAACTGGATTATAATGAAATAGAAAACGAACGATGACAGAACATGGAAAAGACGCTTCCCAACGGGCGGAGTTGAAAGAACGGATTATAGCAACGGCAACAGAGGCTTTTACTACAAAAGGTATTAAGAGTATTACGATGGATGATATTGCAGCAGCATTAGGTATCTCCAAACGTACGCTTTATGAAGTTTTTGTAGATAAGGAATCGTTGCTGAAGGATTGTATACTGACGGTGCAGGCAGAAAGAGACCAGTATTTACAGGAAGTTTATGAGCAGTCCCACAATGTGTTGGAAGTGATACTTGCCGTATTCCAAAAGAGTATTGAGATGTTTCATAAGACGAACAAGCGTTTTTTTGAAGACATCAAGAAGTATCCGAAGGTATATAATATGATGAAAGAGCGCAGCGAGAGTGATTCGGAGAAAACCATGTCCTTTTTTATGTTGGGAGTGGAGCAAGGCATTTTCCGTTCGGATGTCAACTTTGCAATCGTCAATTTGCTGGTACGCGAGCAGTTCGATGTGCTGTTGAATACGGATGTATGCAACGAATATTCCTTTATAGAGGTGTATGAGTCTATTATGTTTACCTATATACGCGGCATCTCTACGGAGAAAGGCGCGAAAGTACTGGAAGATTTTATATCAGAATATCGTAGGAACCGCATAGAATAAGCGACCGATGAGGTTCCGGAGACAAACAACTAAAAGATCAATTAGAAACTAGTTTTATGAACAGAATGAAGAGACTGACAGGTAGGAAGATACTTCTGGCAACTGTTGCACTTTGCGCATTTGGCATTGCAAAAGCGCAAAACGCACAAGCGGCGAAGGACACACTGACCTTAACCTTGGACAAAGCCTTAACAATTGCGTTGGATGAGAATCCTACGATGAAGGTGGCGGCAGAAGAAATTGCTTTGAAAAAAGTAGCCGGCAAAGAAGCGTGGCAAAGTCTGCTGCCTGAAGCAAGCATCGCTGGTTCGCTGGACCATACGATTAAAGCGGCTGAAATGAAGCTGAACGATATGTCGTTCAAAATGGGGCAGGACGGAACGAACACCGCCAATGCCGGACTAAGCATTAACCTGCCTTTGTTTGCACCGGCTGTCTATCGGACAATGTCGATGACAAAGACGGATATCGAACTGGCAGTAGAGAAGTCGCGTGCTTCCAAACTGGATTTGGTGAATCAGGTAAGTAAAGCCTATTATCAACTGATGCTTGCACAAGATAGCTACAACGTGCTTCTGGGAAGCTACAAACTGGCGGAAGACAACTTTAACATCGTCAATGCCAAATATGAGCAAGGCGCAGTGAGCGAATATGATAAGATCAGTGCTGAGGTACAGATGCGCAGCATTAAGCCGAATGTGATTTCAGCAGCCAATGGGGTGACTCTGGCGAAGTTGCAGTTGAAAGTGTTAATGGGAATTACCGCCGATGTAGAACTTAAAACAGAAGACAGTCTGACGAATTATGAAACGGCTGTATTTGCCAATCAACTGAAGGATGAAGAAGTCGGATTGGAGAATAACACTACCATGAAGCAGTTGGACTTGAACATGAAAATGTTGGAGAAGAGCTTGAAGGTCGCAAAATCAAGTTTTATCCCTACGTTGTCGATGAGTTTCTCATATAACTATCAGTCCTTGTACAACCCGAATATTAACTTCTTCGAGTATAATTGGAGTAATAGTTCCAGCCTGATGTTCAACTTGAGCATTCCTTTGTACAAAGCAAGCAACTTTACGAAAGTAAAATCTGCCCGTATCCAGATGCGTCAACTCGATTGGAACCGCATTGACACGGAAAGAAAACTGAATATGGAAATCGTAAGTTACCGCAACAACATGGCTGCCAGCTCTGAGCAGGTGGTCAGTAACAAGGAAAACGTGATGCAGGCTGAGAAGGCGGTACTGATTGCCGGTAAACGCTACGATGTCGGTAAGGGTACAGTGCTCGAACTGAACAGTTCGCAAGTATCTCTGACTCAGGCTCAACTCACTTATAACCAATCCATTTATGATTATCTGATTGCTAAGGCAGATCTCGATAAGGTGCTAGGAAAAGAATAAAGATAGACAACTAAAAAAATTACAACTAAGGAATATGAAAAAAAGTATCCAATTAGTAGCCCTGCTGTTAACCGTGGTTATGGGCTCATGTACGGGTGGAAAAGATAAAGCTGCTACGGAACACGTGGTTGAGAAGCCCAAAGTAAAGGTGGCCGATGTGAAAGCCCGTCCCGTAGACCAGATTCAGGAATATACGGCAACAGTAGAGGCGGAAGCGAAGAACAACATTGCACCTTCATCTCCTGTGCGTATCGACCAGATTTTTGTAGAAGTGGGCGACCGTGTATCCAAAGGTCAGAAATTGGTACAAATGGACGCAGCCAATCTGAAACAGACAAAATTGCAACTGGACAATCAGGAAATAGAATTCAACCGTATGGACGAACTGTACAAGGTCGGCGGTGCATCCAAATCAGAATGGGATGCTTCGAAAATGCAGCTCGACGTACAGCGCACAGCCTATAAGAATCTGTTGGAAAACACTTCTTTAGTAAGTCCTATTAATGGGGTTGTCACAGCCCGCAACTATGACAACGGAGATATGTATAGCGGTGGAAATCCTGTGCTGGTAGTAGAACAGATCACTCCGGTGAAACTCATGATTAATGTATCTGAGAGCTACTTCACGCAAGTGAAGAAAGGTGCGCCGGTAGATGTAAAACTGGATGTATACGGTGACGAGATATTTAAAGGTACCATTAACCTGATTTATCCGACTATCGACGCTGCAACCCGTACTTTCCCGATAGAGATCAAGCTGGACAACAGAGATCAGCGTGTTCGTCCGGGAATGTTTGCCCGTGCAACGCTAAACTTCGGTACGGCCGACAATGTCGTTGTTCCCGATCTTGCTATCGTGAAGCAAGCCGGTTCAGGTGACCGTTATGTGTATGTTTACAAAGACGGCAAAGTATCTTATAATAAGGTAGAGCTGGGTAGACGTATGGGAACGGAGTATGAGTTGAAATCCGGTGTGCCCAATAATTCGCAGGTAGTCGTTGCCGGTCAGGCACGTTTGGCGAATGGCGTGGAAGTAGAAGTAGAAAAATAATACCTTATCACCTTAACACATTATAATATATGAGTTTATACGAAGGTGCGGTTAAGAAACCGATTATGACCTCCCTCTGCTTTCTGGCAGTGGTGATCTTTGGCCTTTTCTCTTTGTCCAAGTTACCTATCGACTTGTATCCGGATATTGATACGAATACAATCATGGTAATGACTGCTTATCCGGGGGCAAGTGCCTCGGATATAGAAAATAATGTGACTCGCCCGTTGGAAAATACGTTGAACGCGGTGAGCAACCTGAAACATATTACCTCCCGTTCTTCAGAGAATATGTCATTGATAACACTGGAGTTCGAGTTTGGTAATGATATAGACGTCCTGACGAATGATGTACGCGACAAGCTTGACATGGTAAGTTCACAGCTTCCCGACGATGTCGAGAATCCGATTATCTTCAAGTTCAGTACGGATATGATTCCTATCGTACTGCTTTCCGTCCAGGCGAAAGAGAGCCAGTCGGCACTTTATAAAATTCTGGACGACCGCGTGGTGAATCCCTTGGCACGTATTCCCGGTGTGGGTACAGTATCTATCAGTGGTGCACCTCAGCGTGAGATCCAAGTATACTGTGACCCCAATAAACTGGAAGCATACAACTTGAGTATCGAAACGATCAGTTCCATTATCGGGGCTGAAAATAAGAACATTCCCGGGGGTAACTTCGATATCGGTAGCGAGACATATTCGTTGCGTGTAGAAGGAGAGTTTGATGATTCCCGCCAGTTGGCAGATGTAGTGGTTGGCACGCATAATGGAGCCAATATCTTTCTACGTGACGTTGCCCATATCGTCGATACAGTAGAGGAGCGTGCGCAGGAAACCTATAACAACGGTGTGCAGGGAGCTATGATTGTTGTTCAGAAACAATCGGGTGCCAATTCGGTAGAAATCTCCCGCAAGGTAGAAGAGGCACTTCCCCGTTTGCAGAAAAACTTGCCGAGTGACGTGAAGCTGGGAGTGATTGTCGATACGTCTGACAATATCTTGAACACGATTGATAGTTTGGCGGAAACCGTAATGTATGCTTTGCTGTTCGTTGTCATTGTCGTGTTCCTTTTCCTGGGACGCTGGCGTGCAACCTTGATTATCTGTATCACGATTCCGCTTTCGTTGATTGCCTCCTTTATTTATCTGGCTATTTCCGGGAATACGATTAATATTATCTCGCTTTCGTCCCTTTCTATTGCTATCGGTATGGTGGTGGATGATGCGATTGTGGTACTCGAAAACGTGACAACGCATATTGAGCGTGGTTCCGATCCGAAACAGGCGGCTGTGCACGGTACGAATGAGGTGGCTATTTCCGTAATCGCTTCTACGTTGACAATGATTGCCGTGTTCTTCCCTCTGACAATGGTAAGCGGTATGTCTGGTGTACTTTTCAAACAGTTGGGTTGGATGATGTGTGCGATCATGTTTATTTCCACCGTGGCGGCATTGTCGTTGACGCCGATGCTCTGTTCGCAGTTGCTCCGTTTACAGAAGAAACCGTCGAAGATGTTCAAACTCTTTTTCACTCCGATAGAGAAGGCGCTGGACGCACTCGATACTTGGTATGCAAAGATGTTGAACTGGGCGGTTCGTCATCGTCCCATTGTTATCGTGGGATGTATTGCTTTCTTCATTGTCAGCTTGCTGTGTGCAAAGGGGATCGGTACGGAATTCTTCCCCGCACAGGATAATGCCCGTATTGCCGTACAGCTTGAGTTGCCGATTGGTACGCGTAAAGAGATAGCGCAGGAACTTTCGGAGAAACTGACGAATCAGTGGATGACCAAGTATAAGGATATTATGAAAGTATGTAACTATACAGTTGGTCAGGCTGACTCCGATAATACATGGGCTTCCATGCAGGACAACGGTTCCCACATTATATCTTTCAACATCAGTTTGGTGGACCCGGGCGATCGTGACATTACCCTGGAGGCAGTCTGCGATGAAATGCGTGAAGACTTGAAAGGATATCCGGAGTTCAGTAAGGCTCAGGTAATCCTTGGAGGTAGTAATACAGGTATGTCTGCTCAGGCAAGTGCCGACTTTGAGGTATACGGATATGATATGACGGTGACCGATAGTGTGGCAGCCCGTTTGAAACGCGAACTGCTGAAAGTGAAGGGCGTGACTGAAGTTAACATCAGCCGTAGCGATTACCAGCCGGAATATCAGGTTGACTTCGACCGTGAGAAACTGGCTATGCATGGGTTGAACCTTGCGACAGCCGGTAACTATTTGCGTAATCGTATCAACGGTGCAGTTGCTTCCAAATACCGTGAAGATGGGGATGAATATGATATCAAGGTGCGTTATGCTCCGGAATTCCGTACAAGTTTGGAGAGTCTGGAGAATATCCTTATTTACAATGCACAGGGACAATCTGTTCGTGTGAAAGATGTCGGAAAGGTAGTCGAACGTTTTGCGCCTCCTACCATTGAACGTAAAGACCGTGAACGTATTGTGACTGTTTCTGCCGTAATCTCCGGTGCTCCGTTGGGAGATGTAGTTGCTGCCGGTAACAAGGTGATTGATAAAATGGACCTTCCGGGTGAAGTGACGATTCAGATTTCCGGGTCGTACGAAGATCAGCAGGATTCGTTCCGCGATTTGGGTACACTCGGTATCCTGATTGTTATCCTTGTATTTATCGTAATGGCGGCACAGTTCGAATCATTGACTTATCCGTTCATTATCATGTTCTCTCTGCCGTTCGCGTTTAGTGGTGTCTTAATGGCATTGTTCTTCACGGGCAGTACGTTGAGTGTAATGAGTTTGTTGGGAGGAATCATGTTGATTGGTATTGTGGTGAAGAACGGTATCGTGCTCATTGACTACATTACTCTCTGTCGAGAGCGAGGCATGGCGGTGATAAACTCTGTGGTGACATCTGGTAAGAGTCGTCTCCGTCCGGTATTGATGACTACTGCGACAACCGTTTTGGGTATGATCCCTATGGCTATCGGCGGCGGACAGGGTTCCGAAATGTGGAGTCCGATGGCAATCGCCGTAATCGGTGGTTTGACGGTATCTACCGTATTGACCTTGGTTCTGATTCCGACCTTGTATTGCGTATTTGCAGGAACAGGTATCAAGAACCGTCGTCGTAAACTTCGTCGTCAACGCGAATTAGATGTTTACTTCCAGGACCACAAAGATGAAATTATAAAGAAATAACAGGAAAAAAATATGAAATCAGTATTAATAACATTCGACCAGGCTTATTACGAACGAATCATGGCGTTGCTCGACCGTTTGGGTTGCCGCGGATTTACTTACCTCGAAAAGGTACAGGGACGTGGCTCCAAGACTGGTGACCCACATTTTGGAAGCCATGCATGGCCTAGTATGTGTTCGGCTATCCTTACGGTGGTCGATGACAGTAAAGTAGACCCGTTGTTGGATACACTGCACAAAATGGATTTGCAGACTGAACAGTTGGGATTACGTGCATTTGTATGGAATATTGAACGGACGATCTGATAATTGTCCGGTAAATAAATAACTAAGAGGGAGAATCTCATAAATAATGTAGATTCTCCCTTCTTTTTTCTTGCTTTTCTCTATCTTTGCAGCCTGAAAATGTCAAAGCACCGTTGAGCTTGTGCTCCGGCGCCGATGAGCCTCTCTCGGCATCAGGTAAGGCCAAGGACTAAAAAAGGTGCTTATATCTATTGGTGAAATGGAGATTATAAAGAATTATTTGAAATATTCGTTATGGCTTGTGCTGACTGTGTTTGTCGCCTTATTCGGGCTTCATTGGCTTCCGGCTATAACGATCGACGGACACACGATGAGGCGCGTCGATATCCTGGGTGACCTCCGTTATCCGGAACCGGAAACGGCAGTAGCCGACTCGGACAGCATTCCCTTGCCTCCTGTCATAAAACCGGCTTTTGTGGATACCTGCCGTGCCGGCATGACTTGCATCGAAGATTATAGTGACTCTACCCAGCGCGGTATGGCTCCTTTTTATGAAGCCCTCGACCGCCTTTCATCTTCTTCTTCTGATTCTGATGCGGATGATAAACTTGTCCGTATCGCTGTATTCGGTGATTCTTTTATAGAAGCGGATATTATGACAGCTGACTTACGTGAAATGTTCCAAAAACGTTTCGGAGGCTGCGGGGTAGGTTTCGTTACAATTACTTCCATGACAAGCGGTTACCGTCCTACGGTGCGGCATACATTCGGCGGTTGGTCCAGTCATTCGGTAATGGATACGGTATACTTCGACCGGAAGAAACAAGGCATCTCCGGCCATTATTTTATTCCTCGTAGCGGGGCGTATGTTGAGTTGCGGGGACAGAATAAATACGCTTCTCTGCTTGATACCTGCCAACAGGCTTCTATCTTCTTCTATAACAGAGATTCCGTGCAACTCTCCGCCCGTGTGAACCGGGGAGAAAGCCGGAGCTATTCTTTAGGTGCTTCCGGCCATCTGCAAAAAATACAGGTGAACGGGCGTATCGGTTCCATACGCTGGTCGGTGGACCGTGCAGATTCTACTCTTTTCTATGGATTGGCAATGGACGGAAAGCAGGGAATCATTCTCGATAACTTCTCGCTGCGCGGCAGTTCGGGTTTGTCCTTGCGTGGCATTCCGAAGCAGATGTTGAGGCAGTTCAACGAGCAACGTCCTTATGATTTGATCATTCTTGAATATGGATTGAATGTAGCTACCGAGCGTGGCCGGAACTATGACAACTATCAAAAGGGATTACTTACGGCTATCAACCATTTGAAAGAGTGTTTCCCGCAAGCGGGAATTTTATTGCTGAGTGTCGGCGACCGGGACTATAAAACCGAAACCGGTGACCTCCGTACTATGCCGGGAGTAAAGAACTTGATTCGTTATCAGCAGAATATTGCTGCTGAAAGTGGTATCGCTTTCTGGAATATGTTTGAGGCTATGGGAGGAGAGGGAAGTATGGCGAAACTGGTACACGCCAAACCTTCAATGGCGAACTACGATTATACACATATCAACTTCCGTGGTGGCAAACATCTGGCGGGATTGCTATATGAGACATTGATATACGGTAAGGAACAATACGACAGGAGGCGTGCTTATGAGAAAGAGTAAACACCTGCCCGGTTTCATTCTCATCCTTACGCTTATAGGAATATTGGGCGCCCCCTTCTCTCTTTCGGAGTTGGCGGCACAAGACCGGATTCCCGCCTGCCCCCCTCCCGGAAAGAAACAGAAAACAATCAAACCCTTGAGGGAGATGAACTGGGCGAATGATACTATCTCTGTACAGTTTTCTTTCCCTGCCGCTTTCCGCGGAATGGGAAGAAATGAGATTGTCGACAGCATTGCTTTATTGACTCCCGTATTTGAACGGCTCCGCCAGGTGCGTGCCGGATTGTCGGAAGATACGGTCCGTATTGTTCATATCGGCGATAGCCATGTGCGTGGACATATCTATCCGCAGACTACGGGTGCCCGATTGATAGAAACATTCGGAGCAGTCTCCTACATAGACAAGGGAGTGAACGGTGCTACTTGCCTTACTTTTACTCATCCGGACCGTATCGCCGAGATTGCCGCCCTGAAACCCGAACTGTTGATTCTCTCTTTCGGCACAAACGAGAGTCACAACCGGCGCTATAATGTCAATGTACATTATAACCAAATGGACGAACTTGTTAAATTATTGCAGGATAGCCTTCCTAACGTATCTATTTTACTGACTACCCCTCCCGGTTCTTACGAAAGTTTCCGGCAACGGCGGAGACGCCGCACTTACGCTGTCAATCCCCGCACGGCAACAGCGTCCGAAACCATTCGGCGTTATGCCAAAGAGCACCGTCTGCTGGTATGGGATATGTACGATGTAGTGGGTGGTAAACGTCGTGCTTGTGTCAACTGGACGGAAGCCAAACTGATGCGTCCCGATCACGTGCATTATCTGCCCGAGGGATATATCCTGCAAGGAAATTTATTATACCAGGCCTTAATCAACGCTTATAATGACTATGTTTCCCATTGATATAGATTTCAGCCGGATCAAAGAGGTGCTTACTTATGACCCGCAGGCACCGATGATATTCAGTAGCGGCATCTTCCTTTGGTTGTTTACCGCTTTCCTGGTGGTGTATGTGCTGTTGCAGCATAAACACACTGCCCGCATCCTGTTTGTCACCCTCTTTTCTTATTACTTCTATTATAAGAGTAGCGGCACCTACTTCTTCCTGCTTGCTCTTGTCACGGTTTGCGATTTCTTTTTGGCGCAGCTCATGGCGCGTGCCGAAGGCTATTGGAAGCGTAAAGGGCTGGTAGTTTTGAGTCTTAGTGTCAATCTGGGACTTCTCGCTTATTTCAAATATACGAATTTCCTGGGCGGAGTGATTGCTTCCCTTATGGGAGGGGAGTTTACGGCACTTGATATATTCCTGCCTGTAGGGATCTCATTCTTTACTTTCCAGTCGTTGAGTTATACGATCGACGTTTATCGGAAAGATATAAAACCATTGACAAGTCTGTTGGACTATGCCTTCTATGTGTCTTTCTTCCCGCAATTGGTAGCAGGACCTATCGTTCGTGCCCGCGATTTTATTCCCCAAATCCGGAAACCCCTCTTTGTGTCGCAGGAAATGTTCGGACGGGGAATCTTCCTGATTTTCTCGGGTTTGTTTAAGAAAGCAATCATCTCCGATTATATCAGTGTCAACTTTGTAGAACGTATTTTCGATAATCCGACGCTCTACTCGGGCGTTGAGAACCTTATGGGAGTGTATGGATATGCCTTACAAATCTATTGTGACTTCTCAGGATATAGTGACATGGCTATCGGCATTGCCTTATTGCTGGGATTTCATTTCAATCTGAACTTTAATTCTCCTTATAAGTCGGCCTCCATTACAGAATTTTGGCGTCGCTGGCATATCTCTTTATCCAGTTGGCTGAAAGACTACTTGTATATATCATTGGGAGGCAACCGAAAAGGAAAATTCCGTCAGTATCTGAACCTGATAATCACCATGTTTTTGGGTGGATTATGGCATGGGGCTTCCTGGAACTTCGTTCTTTGGGGAACATTTCATGGCATTGCTCTGGCTTTGCATAAAATGTGGATGTCAATCACCGGACGTAAGAAAGGAGAACAGAGTCATGGCTGGCGTCGTGTCTTCGGGGTGATTATTACCTTCCATTTTGTTTGTTTCTGCTGGATCTTCTTTCGTAATGCAGATTTCCAAAATTCAATGGATATGTTAAAACAGATAGTTACTACCTTCCGTCCGCAACTATTCCCGCAACTGCTGGAAGGTTATTGGAAAGTCTTTGCATTAATGTTACTCGGATTCCTGCTTCATTTTGCTCCTGATAGTTGGGAGGATGCAGTCTGTCGAGGTGTTATTCGCCTGCCGTTTGTGGGAAAGGCATTGATGTTGGTAGTGTTGATTTATGTAGTTATTCAAATGAAAAGCTCGGAGATTCAGCCGTTCATTTATTTCCAGTTTTGAAGATTTTAGTGTTGTTTAATTATGTCGGGAAATGTATTTCAATAATATGAAGTATATTTCCCGATTCTTGTTTATGCAGGCTTTTTTCCCTTTCTTTGTAGAAGAAAAATTGATTTTTGTAATAGGAAAGATAAATCGTGAATCTTATGGATAATTCATTCGCTTATCAGCCGGCAACCGAACGTTACGAACGGATGCAGTATAAATATTGTGGTCGGAGTGGTCTGAAACTACCTCTTATTTCTTTAGGATTATGGCATAACTTCGGCAGTGTAGATGACTTCACCATGGCAACCGATATGATAAAGTATGCTTTCGATCACGGTATTACTCATTTCGATTTGGCAAACAACTACGGTCCTGTTCCCGGAAGTGCCGAAACAAACTTCGGGCGGATTCTAAGAGAGAACTTTCAGGGGTATCGCGATGAAATGATTATCTCTTCCAAAGCCGGACATGAAATGTGGGCAGGACCTTATGGCGGTAACAGTTCCCGTAAAAATCTGATGGCAAGTATTGATCAAAGTCTCCGTCGTACAGGATTGGAGTATTTCGATATCTTTTATACTCATCGTTATGACGGAGTCACTCCGGTGGAAGAAACGATTCAGGCATTGATTGATATCGTGAAGCGAGGTAAGGCTCTTTATATCGGAATATCCAAGTATCCTCCCGAACAAGCACGTATTGCTTATGAAATGTTGGCGAAGGCCGGTGTTCCCTGTCTGATTAGCCAATACCGGTATAGTATGTTCGATCGGGCGGTTGAGGCCGAAATCCTTCCATTTGCTGCAGCATCCGGTTCCGGTTTTATCGCCTTCTCTCCTTTGGCGCAGGGATTATTGACGGACAAATACCTGAATGGTATCCCGGAACATTCGCGAGCTGCCCGTTCTTCCGGTTTCCTGCAACGCTCGCAGGTGACACCGGAGAAAATAGAAGCTGCCCGGCAACTGAATGAAATAGCCCATCGCCGTGGGCAGACGTTGGCTGAAATGGCGTTGGCATGGGTACTGAGAGATGAACGAATGACGTCGGTGATAGTAGGAGCTAGTTCCGTGAATCAGTTGGCTGATAACCTGAAAGCATTGGAGCATTTGGAGTTTACGTCCGAAGAGTTAGCTGAAATAGAGCAAATATTATCCAGAATGATTTTATAGTAACCGGAAAGGGGGGCGTAAAGTCTCCCTTTTTTAGTGATGATTTTTTAGTTTGATAGCTTCCTTATTATAGTTGGCCGAATTTATCTAAAGTATTTTTGCAGATTTTCCGTCAGTCTGCGAATAGCTGTAGTCATGTGTGTATTGACAGTCCTTTCGGATATATCCAGCGCTTCACTGATTTGTTTATAGCTCATGTGGTCTTCTTTTGCCATACAATAAACAATTCTGGTTTTCTCAGGCAGTTGCCGGATAGCTTGCTGCATACATTCTTCCATATCTTTCTTGAGTAACTTTTCTTCCGGCGTGAGGTCGTTTCCCGGTATCTCTATGATGATTTGGTCAATAGAACTTAAGTTATCCTGACGGTTTTTCTCCAAAAATGTGATAGCATGATTCTTGGTTGTTATAAATAAGTAAGAATCCCAATCTTTCACATCCCTCAAGTTCTCACGTTTATGCCATAGAGTGAGAAAGACGTCGGACAGCACATCTTCGGCCGAAGAAGTGGACTGAACGAAATATAATGCAATAGAATAGCATTTTTTGAAGTACCGCTTGTACATTTTTTCAAAGCAGGAGGAGTTACCCTCACTAATTTGACTTAATAGATAACTAATGTCATCCTCTTTATGTGGCATATTCAAGAATTTGATTATAAGGTTTTTACAATAAAAAATTATAATGTAGAAGCGTCTATTAACAATATTTATTTGCAAAAGTAACTTTTTATTTGATTTCAACTACGTATTTTGAGTTTTATTTCTGTCTTTATATATAGAAGCGCTTAATAATATTTGTAAAAAGATGAAAGAGAATAGTAGTATATGGGACTTGCTTGCTAAAAGAACTGATCATTCTTTAAGTAAAGAGGAAGTAGAGGCACTGGAGCAGATGTTAAAAGAAGATACTTCTTTGCAGCGTGCTTCTCAGCTGGTGGATGACTCATTGGTGAATATGGATACACGGCAAGTGGAAGAAGTAATGAACCGTACTTGGAGCAAGGTAGAATCCGGTATGAAAGCAAACAGAAAGCCACGATTGAAGTTGATTATCCGTCGTTGTGCCGTGGCAGCCAGTATTGCTGTCCTATGTGTGTTGGGTGGTGTATTGGGTTATCAGCTTTGGGCTAAACCGGATATGCTGATTGTGATGAACCAAGGAAAAGAAGCCTTGCTGTTCACGCTTCCCGATAACTCTAAGGTTTGGCTGGGGGGTGGTTCGAGCTTGAAATACCCTGATAAGTTATCTGCACGTAATCGGGAAGTGTACTTGGACGGTGAAGCCTTCTTTGATGTGAAAAAAGACAATGGAAGAACATTTCAGGTCGTTACGGAGCTTGTAGAAGTAAAGGTGCTCGGAACCCGTTTTGACGTAAGAGTATCGGAAGAGGATAATATGGCAGAAGTAGTCTTGGAATCCGGTTCGGTAAAGTTGAACGAGCGCAACAAGGCAGAAGACGGAGTAATCTTACGACCCGGGGAAATGGGGCGTGTCAGCCGGCAATCCGGTATTGAGGTCCGCCATGTCGACCTTCAACTCTATACTACGTGGAAAGATAAATATATGAATATTGAATCTCAAAAAATGGAAAATGTAATGTTTATGTTGAGTAAACGTTATCATACGGAGATTCGTATTGAAGGTGAGGAATTGAAAGCAGAAATATTCTCAGGGCGTTTTGACATAGACCAATCTCTGGAGAATATTTTTGAGACGATTGATTTGATTACTCCCATTCATTATCAACAGCAACCGGATGGAACCTATTTGGTGACTCCGAAATAAAAAAAGAAATAGGCAGCCTAATATTATGATAAACTAAAAAATGCTAATCCTAAAAAGAAAGATGATGAACACAACTTGAAAAAGAAAAAGGATCGGAAAATTCCCGTTTTCCAATCCTATCCAGATTAAAATTAACTCTACCAATTATTAATTTTAAATTGCAAATTTATGAAAAATATTTCAATCCCAAAGGGAATGAGAGGTTTTATTTTACCTCTATCCTTTTTGGGGAAGCTAAGACTTTGTACCTGGCAAATATTATTTCTACTGTTTTTTATATCGCTCCAGGCGCAGGCACAACAATCAGATTTGTTGACTCTGAATATGAAAAATGTTACGCTGAAACAGTTTGTAGAAGCGGTTCAGACCCAGAGTGGTTATTCATTTCTTTACAAAGATAATCAACTTAAAACGAATCAGCGAATCACTGTATCCGTTAATAAACAATCAATTAATGTTGCTTTAGAACAGGCTTTTAAGGGAAAAGGAATTTCTTGGAAAATTCAGGGCAAACAGATTCTTTTGTTTCCGGCAAAAGAGGAACAGTCTGTCAATACAAAAAAGTCACGTACCATCAAAGGTAATGTCACCACTACTACCGGTGAGTCGATTCCGGGGGCGAGCGTAAAATTGGCAAATGCTACTACCGGTGTAATTACTGATATTGATGGATTTTACATGATAACAGTTCCCGATAGCCAGTCAGAATTGGAATTCCGTTTTATGGGATATGAACCCAGGAATATCAAAGTGGGCAATCAGACTACTATTAATGTCTCTTTGGAAGAAGCTACTTCCAGTTTGGAAGAGGTAGTGGTTGTGGCATACGGTGCTCAGAAGAAAGTGACGATGACCGGATCGGTAGCTTCGGTGAATATAGGAAGCCTGAAAACTCCAGTTGCCAATCTTAGCAATGCTTTGCAAGGTAAGGTTGCAGGTATTATTTCCGTACAGTCCAGTGGTGAACCGGGATATGATAACTCGACCTTTACAATTCGTGGAATCGGTACTTTCACGGGAAATACATCTCCATTGGTAATTGTAGACGGTGTGCAGCGTGACGATGTGAACTCCACTTATGGAGGTGCTTACAACAATATTGACCCGGAAGATATCGTTAGCATCTCTCTCTTGAAAGATGCTTCTGCTACTGCTGTATATGGTGCGAAAGGTGCTAACGGTGTGATGATTATTACTACTAAACGCGGGTCGGTAGGTAAGCCTAAAATCTCCATAAAGGCAGAAACGGGTTTTACCAACTTCACTAAAGTTCCGGAGATGTTGAGTGGTGTTGATTATATGATGTTATATAATGAAAGTCGTCGAAATTCGGGACTGAGTGAGGTATATTCCCGTGAACAGATATTAAAAACCGAGAGCGGACTGGATCCTTACTTATATCCGAATGTGGATTGGATCGATAAGATTTATAAGAATGTTTCATCTGTATCTAATGTCAACCTGAATATTAGTGGTGGTAGCGACTTGGTTCGATACTACTTGTCCGCTTCTTTCTATAACCAGGGAGGACAATATAATGTAAAGAAGGAAAACGGGTATGACCCGAACCTGAATTATAAGCGTTATGATTTCCGTAGTAACGTAGACGTGAACATTACAAAAACTACTTTATTACAGATGAACCTGTCGGCTATTATGACAGATTCGCGTTATCCGGGTATCGCTTCTAACAAACTATGGTATGAAGCTTTCTCAACTTCACCGGTTGCTTTTCCTGTTCGCTATCCGGACGGGCGTTGGGCAGGTCCTCCGGCCAATGCTGGTTCCAATCCGATGAACGAAGTGCAGAACAGCGGGTACACTGATACTTTCCGTCCGGCTTTGCAATCGGTATTTACCGTCAACCAAAAATTAGATTTCATAACCAAAGGACTTTCGGCTTATGCTCGTTTCTCTTTTGACAGTTATAGTGAGTTCAATAATAAGCGTACCGGAGGGGTAGACTTATGGTATACCAACCAGCGTGACGGAAACGGAGAACTTGTCTTTGGTAAACCGATCAAGGAAGGTTCTGATGAACTTTATTATGAACATAGCGATACGGGAGAAAGAGTTATTTATACTGAAGCCAATATCTCATATGATCGCACTTTCGGTCATCATAACGTAAATGGAATGGTGCTTTATAATATGCGTAACCGTATGATTGCTACTGCCGGAAGTGCCATTGCTTCTATTCCATATCGTAATCAGGCGATTGCTGCCCGTTTCGGCTACGGATATAAAGAACGCTATTTAGCAGAGGTGAACGGTTCTTACACCGGTTCGGAGAACTTTGCTCCCGGACATCGTTTCGGTTTCTTCCCGGCTGCTTCTGTGGGTTGGGTCATTTCAAACGAACCGTTTTTCAAGAATATGACTCGTACGGTAGACTTGTTGAAATTGCGTGCTTCTTATGGTATCGTAGGTAATGATAACATTGGTGGTACAGGAGACCGTTTTGCTTATTTTACTCAGTTCGGAAGCGGAAACAGCTATGGATTCGGACCGAACGGAAATCTCGTATACGGTATTAGAGAGACGCTGCTGGGGTCGGACAAACTGACTTGGGAGAAATCTTATAAGACAAATATTGGTTTGGAAATGATGCTTTGGGGCAAATTGAACTTGACATTGGATTATTATTGGGAAAGACGTAAGGATATTCTGATTCAACGTTCTTCTTTGCCGAGCATGGCAGGCTTTGATGCCTCTATCTATGCCAATATGGGTGAAATGGATAATAAAGGAGTAGATGCGAATTTGGAATACCAGACCCGTATCGGTAACAAAGTAGGGTTGCGTTTATTTGGTAATCTGACTTATAGCAAGAATAAGATTGTGTTCCGTGACGAACCGGCTATGCAATACGCTTATCAAAAGAGTGAAGGTACCCGTTATGGCGAGTTCTATGGATATATAGCCGAAGGTTATTTCCAAAGTGAGGAAGAAATCAAAAAGAGTCCGAGACAGATGCGTGAACTGGCACCTGGTGACATCAAGTATAAAGACTTGAACGATGATGGTGTGATTGACGCTAATGACCAATGTTATTTGGGCAAGTCTTGGTTCCCTTCTTGGTCATACGGTATGGGCTTTAATATCAACTATCATAACTTTGACTTGGCTCTCTTCTTCCAGGGAGTGTCGGATGTATCTATTATGGCCAATGGTGGTTCTATTGATACCGGCAATGGTGACTGGGGAGCAAGTGGAGTCGGTATTGTACCTTTCACCGGCATGGGACTGAATCCCAGCAATGTCATCACCAAAGCATTAGATCGCTGGACGGCGGACAATCCTCGTGCAGATGCATGGTATCCGCGTATGACAGCTAATGCAACAACAAATGACAACAACTATGTGAATAGTACGCATTGGTTGAAAGATGGCAGTTATCTGCGTTTGAAACAAGCCTCGCTCGGATATACGCTTGAGAACAAGAAACTAATGGATAAAGGAATAGAATACCTTTATTTCTATCTGTCCGGACAAAACTTGCTGACATTCTCTAAATTCAAGTTATGGGATCCGGAACTTGGTTCTAATGGGGCAAAGTATCCGTTATCGCGTATGGTGACATTGGGAATGAGAGTTTCGTTTTAATCTAATAAAGCAATGAAAACAATGAAAAAAATATTTAGCCGTATATTGGCTGTCGGGCTGTTGTCCGCCGGCATTATAGGAGTCTCTTCTTGTGATTATTTGGACCAGAAACCGGAGAACCTGAAAACTACGGATATGATTTGGGAAACCCGTGTGGAGGCGGAAGCTTATTTATATAACATTTACGGATATATTTGGCTGTCTACTGATGATCCGGTTGTGTTCGGTTTTGCTGATGAAACCTCCTGTGTCTTTTCTAATACGAATGTCCGTAATATGGTAGAAGGCAACTGGGGACCTTCCAATACATTGGGTGATAATAAATGGAGTGCTGCTTATCGAGGTATTCAGAAAGCGCTTGTATTCGAGCAAAACATCGACCGTGTTCCGGAAGGTGTGTTAAGTACTGATTTGAAGACTCAGTATAAGGCGGAATCACGTTTCTTGCGTGGTTGGTTCTATTGGAATCTGTTGCGTCTGTATGGACCGTTTGTTATTTTCGAGAAACCTGCCGAGCAAGACGAAGATTTCAATAATTATGTTCGCCGTCCATTTGACGAATGTGTGGAGTATGTCTGTGGCTTGATGGAATCAACATTGAATGTACTGCCGGATGTATGGACCTCAACAGCTTATCTGGGACGTCCTACGAGGGGGGCTGCTTTGGCGGTGATTTCACAAGCTCGTTTGTTGGCAGCCAGTGAACTCTGGAATGGAAATCCCCGTTTCAAGGATTTCAAGAATAAGGACGGAGAATTGTTGGCACCACAGACCAAAGATCAGGAAAAGTGGCGAATTGCTGCTGAAGCCGCCGAAGATGTGATTGATCTAGGCATTTATCATCTTTATCACAATACAGAAAGCGGTGATAGAGAATTTGACCCGTATCTGTCTTTCCGCGAACTCTTCATGTCCGGCAATCATGCTGAAGTTATATTTGCTACTCATAAATCTGGAGACTGGCAGTGGGGATATGATAAACGTTGTAACCCGAAGAATGGCGGATATAGCATGCAGAATGCAACGCAGAATATCGTAGATGCTTTTTTGACTCGTGACGGACTGGATATCAATGATGACGAGAATTATTCGGAAGAAGGATTTGCGCAGAAAGATGATCCGGACGAATACGGAAAAGTCCGTAATGAGATTAACCGGGGATACCGTAAAGGAGAATCGAATATGTACGTTGATCGTGAACCCCGTTTCTATGCTTCCGTACATTATAACGGACGTCCGGTACTCTCTGCCATAACTGTTGACGACCGCAATTATTTTTCTTCCGACAAGAATAAAGATGGATTCGGAAGAGCTGAATATTACTATTCCGGTTCATCGGGAGCGGGAACGCAGATGACCGACTTCACCGGGTATAATGTAGCCAAGAAAGTAAGTACCTCTTCCAGTATCCGTAACGATCAGGCAGTATACCGCCCGTATATTCATATTCGTTATGCCGAAATATTATTGAACTATATGGAAGCGATGAACGAATACAATCCGGAAGATCCCAAGATTATCACTTATTTTAATGAGATTCGTGAACGTGCCGGTATTCCGAATATTACGGTTACCTATCCTCAGGATTTGGGTGATAAAGAAAAAATGCGTGAATGGATTCTTCGCGAACGTCAGATTGAACTGGCATTTGAAGGCGACCGTTTCTGGACGCTTGCGCGCCGGTTACTTTATGAGAAAGAAGAGAATCGCAAGATTTATCGTATGAATGTACTTGCTGACGATCAGGGACAAGGATTTGCTTTTGAAGGTTTCTATGAACGCAAGTTGTTGCAGACCAGATATTGGGATAATAAGATGTATTTGTACCCGATCGCTCAGACAGAGATTGACCGTGGACGTGGCTTGGTTCAGAATCCGGGTTGGTAGAATTTTCCTGAAAAATATAAAACTAATAAGATAGCATAATGAAAACAATTTCATACTATATATCTATGGTTGTTATTTTGGCAGCAACCATTTTCACCGGCTGTACGGACGATGATGAAAAGTCGTTGTCACCTCGTGCCGGAGAACTTTCTATCTATGATTTTGCTCCGAATACAGGAAAAGGAGGTACGCAGTTATTGATAAACGGTGAACAGTTTCCTTTGGATGCAACTTCTATCAGTGTGAGTATTAATGAAGTACAATTATCTATTCTGCGTTCCAATGAAGAGCAGTTATTGGTGGAAGTTCCGGATAATGAAGCAATAGGAACGGCTCCTATTGTCATTAAGACAAATGGGAAGACAACTCAATCGGAAGTGAACTTTATTTTTCAGAAAACAGCCATTACAGGTTACTCTCCTGCTTATGGAAAGGTTGGGACAAAGGTACGTATCTATGTAGAGAACTTACCGACGGAAATCAAGAATCCGTCCGCTACCTACAATGGGCTAGCTGCTGATTGTACAGTTGAAGAAGGATATTTCCTGGTGACTATTCCGGAAACAGACTTCGGATCATATCCTATTGTAATCAGTTTTAACGGAAGAACTCTTACTACGGGAGATTTTGAATATAAAGAACTCGTGTTCGAGCGTACAGTTACCACTCTGCCGGGAAGTTCCGAATTTAATATTATGGATGGGCAACCCCGCCGGGGTGGTATCGCAACCGATAACAATGGAAATGTTTATTTGACGGATATAGGTAATTTGCGCGTACGTAAAATTGCTCCTGACGGTACTGTCACGGAAATGGCGGGTACAGGAACGGCAGCTGATGTTGACTGGGGACTTAACTGGCGCTTGGACAATGGTGGCGCAGGTTCGTATAACGCTGTAGTGCGTCCTACTGACTTAAAGATTGATAGTAAAGGGAATATGTATATTTGTGACGATTGGACGAGTGCAACTGTACGTTTTGAACCTGATGGTAAAGCACATTATCTAGGGTGGCAGATAGCTGTCAGTCTGGCTATTGATGAGGCAAGCAATCGTCTTTACAGTATGACCGCAAATGGAAATATTCTTCTTAAGGACTTGGATGATTACGGCAGTTCTCCAAGTAGTCATGGCACCATAATAATTACCGGTAATGGAAGTCCCGGTGGTATGGATATAGATAAAAGTACAGGTGATCTCTATATTACCAATATCGGAACCAATCAAATTATTAAATATGTCAAGGATCGTTGGGATACACCTATTGTAATAGCTGGTACCG